>NZ_BAAAIR010000048.1:0-180132 GCF_039526165.1 Brachybacterium tyrofermentans | reverse complement strand
AGCCCTATTCTTCCAGGTCAGGAGCACCTTCACCCATCACGACCCACCCCTCGGACACCTCAACGATGAAAGCCCGAGGTTAGTAGGTCCTGGTCGCGACGCCGAGGGTGGCGAGGACTTGTCGCATGGCCGCTGCGTCCAATCCAAAAGTACCTGGTGTGGATCACCCTGTTTCAGACTGGCAGCGCGATCAGCCGAGCATTTCGCTAGCCCAACCCGCGGCGACTTGCCTGGTGGTCGAGCATAATCGAGTGCCCGGATCTCCCACAGGAAGATCCGGGCACTCGAACCAGACGTTGAAGCGGAACGCGACTACACGTTAAACCTGAACTCCACCACGTCGCCACACCGAGAAACTTCTGTTCGCCGACCCGCTCCCTCGCGTCTGAGGTCACTGCAACCCCTCCCAGTAGGCGAAGCCGAGCTGGACGATGACGATCGTGTAGATGACGCAGCCGACGAAGACGACGACGGAGGCGATGAGCGCGCCGATGCCGAGCTTCGGCGTCCCGGTGCCGCGGCTGAGGCGGATCCCGTTCCAGGCGCAGACGGCGGCAGCGATGGCGAGGACCGCCATGAAGTGCGGGAGCACGATCGCGCCGACCACGGCCAGCACGTTCATGATCAGCGAGGCGATGATCCACGCGCGACCCGAGCGCCGCGGTCGGTGGGGCTGGTCGGCGTCGACGGGCGCAGCGGGCACGTCCGTGGCCGGGCTCGGGCTGTTCTTGTCGCTCCAGAAGTCGGGCGTCTCACGCCCGGTCTCGGCGTGCGCGGGGTCTGTCATGGTCGTCTCCTTTGTTCGGTGGGGCTGGTGGTGTGTACGGGTCAGGTGCGAGCGTCGGCGCGCTCGAGCACGACGGTGTTCGCGGCTGCCAGGAGCGTGCTCAGCAGCAGACAGGCGGCGATGATCGCGGCGATCACGCCGGTGGTGATGTCGCCGGTGTCGGCGAAGGTCGCCGTGCCGAGCTGGGTCGCCCTCGACAGCGCCGCGTAGGGGCTGATGAAGATCGCGGCGTCGAGACCGACGACGAGCAGGAAGGCCGAGAACCCGGCCCCGAGGAAGGCGACGGCGACCGGTGCGGCGAAAGAGCGCATCTGCATCGACAGCCAGGACTGCAGGACGGCGACGGGAACGCTGGCGAGGATGATGAGCAGGGAGATCGCGAGATACTCCGGCGGCAGGAAGCCGGGCAGTCCGAAGCCGATCTTTCCCAGCGCCACGGTGGTGACCACGGCGATGACCTGCATGATCGCGACCAGGACGGAGATCACGGCGGCCTTGGCGATGACGATCTGCAGCGACGGTGTGGGTCCTGCCATCAGCGCGTTCCAGTTGCTGCCGCGGTGTTCGGCGCGCCAGACCAGCGAGGCGAGGATCGCGATGCCCACAGAGAGTGGAAAGAGGCCGTAGAAGACGATCGAGCGCATCCACAGCGTGTGCCAGCCGTCGTCGAGGCCGCGACCGTCGATGAGGGTCATGATCGATCCGGTGGCCACCAGCACGATGGGCAGCAGGATGACGACGCCCCAGCTCAGTGAGCGCTTGAGCTTCGAGAATTCTGCAGCGAGGGCGTTCATCTCAGACCTCCTGGCGGTCGAACGAGCGGGTGAACAGGGCGAAGATCGCGGCCGCGACGGCAGCGAGGCCGAGGACGCTGAGGTAGGACGGCGCGAAGCCGGCCAGCTGGCCGTCGACGTAGCCGGCGGCAGCCGAGAGCGCGTAGTAGCCCCACGGGGTCAGGTGCGCGATCCACGTCGGCACGGCCGTCGAGATGAGCGCGACGACGGCACCGAGCAGCCCGAGGCCAATGCCCACGAGCTGGTTCTCGATCCGTGCGGCGAGCACGACGTGCAGCGCCAGCAGCGCGAGGCTCACAACGAGCAGGCACGCCGTCAGACCGAGCCAGCGTCCAGCCGGCCAGGGAGCGTCGATGCCGACGGCGAGACCGACCGCGGCAAACGCGGCGCTGACGAGCACGGTGGCCCCGGCCACGAGCAGCCCGAGGGCCAGCAGCTTCGCCCGGCACAGGCCGCCGGGCGTGACCCCGGACGTCGCCGACATCAGCCATCCGCCGCCCTGGTGCTCGGCATCGACGAGACGGCTCGCGACGACCGCCAGCAGCAAGGGCGCGGCGAGGGTGAATCCCGACCCCATCCCCATGAGCAGCGTGTTCCACGACGATGCGCTGGTGCGGTCGAAGTCGGGGTTGAACACGGCCGCGTAGAGGCCGATGCCAGTGACGACGGCGAAGAGCACGGCGACGAGGAGAACGACGTGCAGGTGCCGCATCTTGGCGAACTCGTTGACGACGACGGCGCTCACAGTCCACCTCCTGCCGTCAGGCCCATGAAAACGGACTCGAGCGTCTGCTCGTCGCGCCGGACGCCGTGGACGCCGATGCCCTCGGCCACCAGGCCCGTGACGATGCCGGCTATTGCCTGATCGCTGTCGACGCCGGCCAGTCGAACGGTCGCATCCTCCAGGCGTGCACCGTGGGCACGGGCGAGCATGGACTGCGCGCGCCGCGGATCCGAGCAGTCGATGAGCAGGTCGGGGGTCGCAGCGCTGAAGAGCTCAGCCCGGGTGCCCTGGAAGATCATCCGGCCCTGGCTGAGGATGCCGAGGACCGTCGCGGTCTTGTCGACCTCGCCGAGCAGGTGGGAGGAGACCATGACGGTCACTCCCCCGTCGGCGAGCCGACGCAGCAACTCTCGGATCTCCTCGATGCCGGCAGGGTCCAGGCCATTGGTCGGCTCGTCGAGGATGAGCAGCTTCGGCTGCCGGGCCAGAGCCATGGCGATCCCCAGGCGCTGCTTCATTCCCAGCGAGTACTCGCGAACCCTCTTGCCCATCTGGTCGTGCATCCGCACGGTCTTGACCGCGAAGTCGACCTGCGCGTCGTCGAGGCCGAGCAGGCGCTGGACGATGCGCATGTTCTCCGCGCCGGTCAGGTGCGCATACCCGGGCGGGGACTCGATGAGCGAGCCGATGCTGCCCAGCAGCTGCCGCCGGGTGCTCCGGTTCATCGGCTGGCCCAGCACCTCGACCTCGCCGCCGGTGGGGCGGATGAGCGAGAGCAGCATCTTCATGGTCGTCGACTTGCCCGAGCCGTTGGGCCCGAGGAAGCCGTAGACGCTGCCTTCGGGGATGCGCAAGTCGAGACCGTCGACAACGGTGCGGCCGCCGTAGGCCTTGGTGAGGTTCGAAGATTCGACGATGAAGGACATGCCTCCACCCTCGCGAGGATCGACGGCAGTGTCGTCTGCCGAGGCGACTATCTTCGGCTAGTCGATCCGCACTACGCCGGGCTGGCTTAGGTGGCGGGCGGGACCAGGCCGAGGCGGTGGGCGAGAACGACCGCCTGGACCCGGTCGCGCAACTGGAGCTTGGTGAGGATGCGCTGCACGTGCACGCGCGCGGTGTTCTCCGAGATGACCAGCTCCGCAGCGATCTCCGCGTTGGACAGCCCGCGCCCTGTGCACACGAGCACCTCCCGTTCACGCGCGGTGAGCTCGTCGAGCCGCTCGTCCGGTACAGAGCCTGCAGCTGCAGGACGCTGCGCTGCGAAGCGGTCGAGCAGGCGCTTCGTCGTCGACGGTGCGACGACGGCATCGCCGGCATGTACGTGACGGATGGCCGCGGCGAGCTCCTCGAGCGGGGCGTCCTTGAGCAGGAAGCCCGAGGCCCCGGCCTGAATCGCGTCGTGGGCATGCTCGTCGAGATCGAAGGTCGTGAGCACCAGCACACGCGGCCCGCCGGCCTCGTGGATCCGCCGTGTGGCCTCGACGCCGTCCATGCGCGGCATCCGCACGTCCATGAGCACGACGTCGACCTCGAGGTCGGTCAGCATCTCGAGCGCAGCCTGGCCGTCCTCGGCGTCGGCGACGACCTCGAACTCCGGCCAGGTGCTCAGCACCATGCGGAAGCCGGTCCGGTACATCTCCTGGTCATCGACCAGCATCAGTCGGATCGGGGTGTCATCGCTCATCGTTCTTCTCCGATCGGCAGGAAGGCACGGACCTCGAACCCGCCACCGGGCCCAGGCCCTGCTTCCAGCGATCCGCCGTAGGCACTGGCCCTCTCCCGCATGCCGACGAGGCCATGTCCGGTCGTCCAGGGAACCTCAGCCGCGCTGCCGGTGGCCGCCGGGGACCCGTCGTCGACGATGCGCAGCGAGAGCTCGGTCGGGGCGTACGAGAGGGTCACCGTGACCACGCTCAGCAACGGATCGCCGTGCTTGCGTGCGTTCGTCAATGACTCCTGCACGATCCGAAAGGCGGCCAGGTCCAGACCGGCCGGCAGCGCGACCGGCTCCCCCTCGATGTGGAGGTCCACGCGCAGGCCCGTCTGCCGTGTCTCGTCCACGAGTCGGTCGAGACGACCGAGGCCGGGCTGCGGGGTACGCGACGCGCTGCTGTCGTCGCGGAGCACGTCGAGCATCCGCCGCATCTCCCCCATCGCATCGCGCCCGGTGTCACGCACCCGCTCCATCGCATGCCCGGCCTGCTCAGGACTCGAGGCCACCGTCTGCGCCGCGCCATCCGCCATGACGACCATCGTGCCGAGGCTGTGCGAGACGATGTCATGGATCTCGCGGGCGATCCGCGCACGCTCCTCGGCTGCCGCGATCGCCTCCCGCGTGTCGCGCTCGCGCTTGAGCTGATCGGTGCGCTCTTCCAATGCCCGCATCCGCTCGTGCCGCGCTCGAGCGAGCAGCCCGGTCACACTGATGAGACATCCTGCCATGACGAGGACTCCCACCTCGCCGATCCGGATGTAGCCCATGACTAGGAGCGGCTGCGCCGCCGCGACGACCCAGACCGTCGCCAGCGTCGTCGCGACGCAAGCCGCCTTCCAGCCCTTCGAGCCTGCAAGGTGGTACATCATCAGAGCCATGACGACGATCGGTGCCGGGGACAGGCCAACGCCCAGCACCACGTAGCCCCACGCAGCGGCGTAGATGCCGATCGCGAATCTCCATGGTGACTGCCGTCGGCAGACGTACGCGACACACATCCACGCTGAGAGAACCAGGGCAAAGATCAGGCCCGCCTGCGAGATCACCTCGAGGCCCACGTGCTGCACACCGAGGTTCATGGCGTCGTAGAGGAAAAGGACTGCCATGAT
This sequence comes from Brachybacterium tyrofermentans, assembly GCF_039526165.1. Lineage (NCBI taxonomy): Bacteria > Bacillati > Actinomycetota > Actinomycetes > Micrococcales > Dermabacteraceae > Brachybacterium > Brachybacterium tyrofermentans. Next base: position 175,001 of record NZ_BAAAIR010000048.1, on the reverse strand, counting down.
GACCGCATCCACGATGCGAGAGTGTCTCCGAATCCAGGACCGGACAGCGGACAACGCAGGCACCATCGCATCCGCTCGACCGTCTCGTCCGTTCGTGCTCACACTGACACAGTGTACGAACAGAGGATGTATGGGCCGTCGTGAGTTGGACGCCGGATGCCGGCGACCAACCGTCGTGCCTTACACGTTAAACCGGAACTCCACCACGTCGCCGCACATACCAACCTCTGCCGCCAGACACGAGTTAGATGCTGCGCAAGACGGCGAGACGCTCCCTGGCCGCTCTGCGAACCAGCCAGATTATATGCTCAATATCTGATATTCTCATCCGGATGACTACCCCTGATGCGCATGCACTAGAAGCGGCCGAGCGATGGACTTCCTCGCAGATCAAGAACTGGTCGCCACAGTGGCGGACGAATCTAGCAGAATGGCTGGAGCCAAACCTCGCCCTCGTCGGAGATTCTGAGTGGGGCGGCCAGATCCGGGACATGGTTCAGCTCCCCGTCCAAGACCCCCTCGCGTGGGCGAACAGACGCGTGGAACTGCCGAACGGACATTGGGCCGTCGCGGGTATTCGGTTCCGGGGGCGAGACATTGAGAAGCCATTCGTGGACATAATCGCAACATCACTGCCGCCTGAACCATTGGGATTTGCCGCTCTCGGTGATGTTTTGCCGAGCTTCGACGCCTTCTCGCCGCTGTGCATGCGCGTCAACCTACCCGACCCGGAACAGCGACTTCGAGCGCTCACTGGTTCGGGTATGGATGTTGGACAAGCTACGCCAGATCTGCTGATCGTGGCACGCCCCGTAGCCGAGATGCGCGAGCAGCCTCTGGCCGACCGCTACGACGATGTGACTCTCGTTGCTTGCGCTCCGGAAGAAGCAGCAGAACGCGTCGCGGCAATCTACGAAGCACTAAAGCCATCACGGCCGCAACTGGGCCAGTGGGCCGTGCCGGCTGACGCAGAGTCGCTTGAGGATGCCGCGGAAGAAGGGCTACTTTTCGAGATTCGCGTGGGTGGCACCTCAGCGGGCATTGTGGCCGCAGAGCGTGATGATTCCTACGGATTCACTGGCTTCTGCATGCAGGAGATCGCCCTCAATTCAGCACATCGCGGACAACGTGTGGGCATCGCCGCCTTACAGCGGCTGACGCGACAAGTGCCGGCGAACACTAACGATGTGCTTTGGGGGCATATCCATCCAGACAACGCACCGTCTCTGCGTAACGCCCGAGACAGCGGGCGACAAGTGGTTACCGCTCATGTGTGGGTCACGCCTACTGGATACCGCGGAATGCCAACGACCTAAGCGGTTGAGGCACTTACTCGCCTGGTTGCGCACGCTAGATCGGAACTCCGGCAAATTCCTCGGCTTGAGGCAGAAGAGACGAAAACCCTATTCAGGCGGCATTTTTATACGTTGAACCTAAATTCCACCACGTCGCCGTCCTTCATGACGTAGTCCTTGCCCTCGATACGCACCTTGCCCTTGGCCTTGGCCTCGGCCATGGAGCCGGCCTCGAGGAGGTGGTCGATGGAGACGATCTCGGCCTTGATGAAGCCTCGCTCGAAGTCCGTGTGGATCACGCCGGCGGCCTGCGGGGCGGTGGCGCCCTTGGGGATCGTCCAGGCGCGGGACTCCTTGGGGCCGGCGGTGAGGTAGGTCTGCAGGCCCAGGGTGTCGAAGCCGACGCGGGCGAGCTGAGCGAGGCCGGACTCCTCCTGACCGGTGGACTCGAGCATCTCGGCAGCCTCGTCCTCGTCGAGCTCGATCAGCTCGGCCTCGAACTTGGCGTCCAGGAAGATCGCCTCGGCGGGGGCCACCAGGTTCTTCAGGGCCTTCTGCGAGGAGGCGTCCGCGAGGCCTTCCTCGTCGGTGTTGAACACGTAGATGAAGGGCTTCGCGGTCATCAGCTGCAGCTCGCGCAGTGCGGCGACATCGACGCCGGCGTCGTCGGCGCCCTGGTAGAGCGTCTTGCCCGTCTCCAGCAGCGCCTTCGCCTTGACGACGTTGGGCAGCACGGCGGCGTCGACCAGTCCGCGCTTGGTGTCCTTCTCCAGGCGCTGCATCGAGTTCTCGATGGTCTGGAGGTCGGCCAGGATCAGCTCGGTGGTGATGACCTCCATATCGTTGGAGGGGTCGGTGGAGCCCTCCACACGCGTCACGTCGGGATCGGCGAAGGCGCGGGTGACCTGGCAGATCGCATCGGCCTCGCGGATGTTGGCGAGGAACTTGTTACCCAGGCCCTCACCTTCGCTGGCGCCCTTGACGATGCCGGCGATGTCCACGAAGGAGACGCTGGCCGGGACCAGCTTCTCGCTGCCGAACACCTCGGCGAGCTGGCCGAGTCGCGGGTCGGGCAGCGGGACCATGCCGACGTTGGGGTCGATCGTCGCGAACGGGTAGTTCGCTGCGAGGACCTCAGCGCGGGTGAGGGCGTTGAAGAGGGTGGACTTGCCGACATTGGGCAGACCGACGATTCCGATAGTAAGAGCCACGGGACGTGATTCTACGTGGCCTGTGCGGAGCCCGTGCCCGGAGACGATGAGCCACTGGTCTCACCGAACCACGGGAGCAGGTTCAGTACGCGACGGTGAAGCGTTCGCGGCGATGCGCGGGCTTCTCGATCTCGTCGACCAGCGCGAGCGCGAGGTCCGCACCGGAGATGAACGAGGTGCCGTTGGAATCGGTGAGCAGCACTTCTCCGCCCACGCGGTAGATGCCAGTCGCCTCGCCAGGGGCGAAGGATCCGAAGCCGCCGGCAGGGCTGAGGAAGAACCAGTCGACGCTCTCGTCGGACTCCCGCAGGTCCTGCAGGACGGCATCGAGCACGCGCGGCTCCTCGGCGAACTCGGTCGGGAACTCGGGCGTGTCCACGAGTTTCGGGCCATCCTCGGCAACCAGGAGCGACCCGGCGCCGCCGATCACGCCGAGCCGCACGTTCTTCTCCGCCGCGAGACGCGCCAAGGTGGACTGCAGGGCGCGGAAGGCCCCCTTGTCCGCCATGTCGCCGCGGGGCGCGAGGGCGGAGACGACCACGTCGGCGCCGTCGAGAACGCTCGCCAGGAACGCCTCGTCCCGAGCATCACCGGTGCGGTACTCCACGCCGTCGACGGGCTGCTCGGCGGCCGTCCGGCTGACGGCGAGGACCTGGTGGCCACGACCGGCGGCTTCTGCGGCGAGATGGCCTCCGGCGTATCCGGTGCCGCCGAGAACGATGATGCGAGCCATGGGCTCTCCTTCCGGGCGCTCTGCCGAGCGCGATGATCGATACGAGGACTGACGTCCCCCTCCACGACTGTCGTCGTGGGCTTGACACTCACTGTAGGTGACCTAGTCTCTGTAGGGAAGTAGGCACTTCGCAGTAACCGTCCTCAGTGCGCGAGCATTCGCTGGGTGAGTCCCCGCGTCGCTGCTGCCCCGACCAGAATCAGGAGCCGCTGCCATGGCCTTGCTCGACTACGACCCCTACGCGCGCGACTGCCCCTCGCGCCAGCTGCTGGATCGGATCGGCGACCGCTGGACCGTGCTCGTCGTCGGCCTCCTCGAGGACGGCCCCTTGCGCTTCTCCGAGCTCTCCCGCCGCGTCGACGGAATCTCCCAGAAGATGCTCACCCAGACCCTGCGGGCTCTCGAAGCCGACGGGCTGGTGCTGCGCACCGCGTTCCCGGAGATCCCCCCTCGCGTCGAGTACGAGCTGACAGCCCTCGGCCGTTCGCTCCTGGATCCGCTGCACGTGCTGGTCGCATGGGCCACGGAGAACATGGGCGAGGTGCAGGCCGCCCGGGATCGCGCCACCGCCGCCTGAGCGGAGTCCCCGGACCCCTCTCGCCGGCGCACCGATCTGTCTAGGGTGGCGACATGGCTCCTCATCCCGACCCTGCACGCCCTCCGAACAGATCTCGCAGGCTCCTCCCCTGGATCCTCGGAGGAGTCTGCGCGCTCATCACGATCGTCGTCGTCCTCGTGCTCGCGGCGGGCGCCGTCTGGTACTTCGCCCTGCGCGAGACCCCACAGTCCGTGGTGGAAGACTACTTCGCGACCTGGGAGGCCGCCGACTGCGAACGCTATGAGGAGGTCTCCACCGAGGCCTACCGGGGCGAGGAGTACACCTGTGAGTTCTGGCAGGAGAACATCGCCCAGCAGAAGGAAGAGGGCATCGAGTACCACGACGAGGTGGTGAGCTCCGAGGTCGACGGAGATCGCGCGACGGTGCACGTCGAGGAGAAGACGACGAAGGGGTCAGAGAGCACCGAAGGGATCTTCGACATCCATCTCGTCCGCGAGGACGGCAGCTGGCGGCTCGACAGCACGACGATCATCCAGGAGCCCGAAGCCCTCTGATCACGGGCCATGCGCCGCTGGAGACGTCGTGGTCGGCCTGGCCGGAGTTCCCGAAGTGGGCACGCGAACGCCCCGAACTCCCTAGGGTGGCGATATGGCTCCTCATCCGGACAGCACGCACACCGGGGGCAGGTCACGCTCCCCCCTCCCGTGGATCCTGGGAGGCGTCTGCGCGCTCATCGCGATCGTCGTCGTCCTCGCGCTCGTGGCGGGTGCCGTCTGGTATTTCGCCCTGCGGCAGACGCCCGAGGATGTCATCGAGGAGTACCTCGCAGCGTGGAACTCGGCGGACTGCGAGACCTTCGAGGAGGTCACGACCGAGAAGTTCAAGGGCGAGGACTACACCTGCGAGGTGTGGAGCGACGACATCGAACAGCAGGAGGAGGACGGCCTCGAGTTCGAGGACGAGATCGTGAGCTCCGAGGTCGACGGGGACCGGGCGACGGTGCGCGTCTCGGAGACGCTGACCGATGGTTCCGACGTCTCTGAAGGGGCCTTCGACTGCATCCTCGTCCGCCAGGACGGCTCCTGGCTCCTCGATGACATCCAGATCGTCGAGGAGACGGACGAGAGCTGAACGACCGCTCCGGACGCCCGGTGCACAGGCCGGGCAGGCGTGGCGTCGCTCGTCCGTCACACCCCCGTGATGTGCTGACACCATGACCGGTACACAGATGCTCCTGCTGGGAATCGCGCTGGGTGCGGCGCTCGGAGCCGTCGTCAGCTGGCTCGTGATGCGCGAGCGTGTCCGGACGCTCGACCAGCAGCAGCGCGCCGGGACGGACGCCTCCGGTCACCTGCTGCGTCTGGCCGACGAGCGCCACGAGCGCGATGTCGCCCGCCGCGACGCGGCCGAGGAGGAGCGCGAGGTCGAGCTGCAGCGCACACTTGCCCCCATCACCACCACCCTCGCCCACCTGGAGCGCTCGTTGGCCCGCTCCGAGGCCGCCCGGCTGGAGGCCGAAGGGGCGCTGCGCTCCCACCTCGCGCAGCTCGCGCAGCGGGCGCAGTCCCTGGAGACCGGCACCAGCGCACTCACCGCAGCACTTCGAGCCCCGACGGCGCGCGGCCGCTGGGGCGAGGTGCAGCTGCGCCGGATCGTCGAGGCCGCCGGGATGCTCGAGCACGTGGACTTCACCGAGCAGCTCGCCGGCACACGGGCCGACGGGAATGCCGGGCAGCGGCCCGACCTGGTCGTGCATCTCTCCGGGGACCGGCACGTGGTGATCGATGCGAAGGCCCCGATGGACGCCTACCTCGACGCGACCGAGGAGACCGATCCCGTGCGCGCCTCGACCCGTCGGAAGGCTCATGCGAAGGCGCTGCGCCACCACGTCGGCGTCATCTCCTCCAAGGCGTACTGGAAGGCGCTCGGAGACACCCCGGAGTTCACCGTGCTGTTCGTGCCCAGCGACGGGGTGCTCGCCGCAGCGCTGGAGACGGACCCGACCCTGCTGGACGACGCCTTCAGCAAGGACGTCGTGATCGCCTCCCCCGCCACGCTCGTGGCACTGTTGCGCACGGTCGCGCACACCTGGCGCACCGACGCTCTGAACCGTGATGCCCGCGAGGTGCTCGACGCGGGTCGCGAGCTCCACCACCGCCTGGGCACGTTCACCGGTCACCTGGGCAAGGTGGGCCGCTCGCTGGACTCCTCGGTCGCCGCGTTCAACGAGGCCGTCGGATCCTTGCAGACCCGGGTTATGGTCACCGCTCGCCGCTTCGAGGACCTGGGCCTGACCGGCACCGCGGTCGACGAGGTCGACCAGCTCACCCGTCGCGCCCGCACCTTGGAGGAGGCAGAGATCGCGGATCTCGCCGCGCCCGCGTCGGCCCCGAAGTCCCTGCCCTCGCGTGAGAACCGCGCGGGCTGAGCGGCCTGCGCGATCTGCAGGTCAGGACTCTGCGGTGGCGCCGTCCCCGGTGGGCTTCGTACGGCGGTCGGCCACACCCCGGGTCTTCATCTCCTGGCGCAGCTCGCGCGGCAGGGAGAACATGAGGTCCTCGGTCGCAGTGCGCACCGGCTTCACGTCGCCGTAGCCCCTCTCCGAGAGCTCGGCCAGCAGCTGCTGGACCAGCACGTCGGGCACGGAGGCACCGGAGGTCACACCCACGGTCCCGACGCCCTCGAACCACTCGTCGCGCAGCTCGGACACGGAATCGATGCGGTGGGAGGCCTTCGCACCGGCCTCCTTGGCGACCTCCATGAGGCGCACGGAGTTCGACGAGTTCGGGGAGCCGACGACCAGCACCAGATCGGCGTCCGGGGCGATCTTCTTGATCGCGACCTGGCGATTCTGGGTGGCGTAGCAGATGTCGTCGCTGGGCGGGGCCTGCAGCGTGGGGAAGCGTTCGCGCAGGCGGTCGACGGTCTCCATCGTCTCGTCGACGCTGAGGGTGGTCTGCGAGAGCCAGACGACCTTCTCGGGGTCGCGCACGGTCACGTTGACCGCATCCTCGGGCGAATTGACGATCTGCACGTGCTCCGGGGCCTCGCCGGCAGTGCCCTCGACCTCCTCGTGGCCCTCGTGGCCCACCAGCAGGATGTCGTAGTCCTGCCGTGCGAAGCGCACGGCCTCCTTGTGCACCTTGGTCACCAGCGGGCAGGTGGCATCGATGGTGCGCAGGTTCCGCTCCTCGGCCATCTCCCGCACCCTCGGCGAGATGCCATGGGCGGAGAAGATCACGAGGGCACCCTCGGGGACCTCGTCGACCTCCGTGACGAAGACGGCGCCCTTCTCCTTGAGACGGTCCACCACGAACTTGTTGTGGACGATCTCGTGGCGCACGTACACGGTCTCGTCGAAATGCTCGAGCGCTCGTTCGACGGCGACCACAGCCCGGTCGACTCCCGCGCAGTAGCCGCGCGGTTCGGCAAGAAGGACGGTTCCATTGCTCACCGCTCCATCGTAGGAGGTGGCGCCGGACAACGGCAGAGAGGTGCGGCAAGACTCACCACACCTCCACAGGGACGTCACCGGTACGAGGGCCACGCCGGGCAGGGTTCCCTCAGCGCGAGTGCCTCGCGAGCGTCTCGCGAACGCCTCGCGGGGCCATGCCGATGCCGCCGACCCGCATCCGACGCTTCCTCCCCACCGGTCCGTCGTCCCCGATCCGGCGCTCGACGAGCGAGCTGTCCCACCGGCGTGCCAGAGTGTTCCCATGACCGAGACGAGTTCCGCGCAGGAGGCAGGCGACGGCGACGCCCCCCGGCCCGCACCGGCCGCCACCGCCGCTCAGACCACGGCGGAGAATCCCTGGCCGCTTCGACAGCTGTCGGTGAAGGTCGGCGAGTACGTGGCCCGGATGTCCCCGCTGTGGGTCGAAGGCGAGATCGTCCAGCTCAACCGCCGCCCCGGAGCCGGGCTGAGCTTCATGACGCTGCGCGACATCGATGTGGACATGTCGTTCTCGGTCCCGATCCGTGAGCACGTGCTGCGCGCGCTGCCCATCGAGCCGGTCGCGGGTGCGCGAGTGGTCGTCCACGCCAAGCCGACCTTCTGGACCAAGCGCGGATCGCTCCAGCTGGAGGCCGACGACATCCGCCCCGTGGGCCTCGGCGAGCTGCTGGCCCGCCTCGAGCAGCTCAAGCGAGTCCTCTCCGCCGAAGGGCTCTTCGCGGCCGCCCGCAAGCAGCCGCTGCCATTCCTGCCCCGGGTGGTGGGGCTGATCTGTGGGCGTGAATCCGCCGCCGAGCGCGACGTGGTCGTCAACGCCCGTCGCCGCTGGCCCGCCGTGGAGTTCGAGATCCGCGAGGTCGCGGTCCAGGGCGTCAAGGCGGTGCGAGAGGTCTCCGCCGCGCTGAAGGAGCTCGATGGCCGGGACGACGTCGACGTCATCATCATCTCCCGCGGCGGCGGCTCCCTCGAGGACCTGCTCCCGTTCTCCGACGAGCAGCTCACCCGCCTGGTGGCCGCGGCGAAGACACCTATCGTCTCCGCCATCGGCCACGAGGTGGACACGCCCCTCATCGACCTCGCCGCCGACGTCCGCGCCTCCACCCCCACCGACGCCGCCAAACGCGTCGTCCCCGACATCCAGGCCGAGCTGGACCAGCTCGACCTGGGACGCACCCGCCTGCGCTCGGCGATCCGGGCCCGGCTCGAGCGGGAGCAGTCCGCGCTGGACGCGATGCGGTCGCGGCCCGTGCTGGAGAACCCCGCCACGATCCTCTCCGGCCGGGCCGACGAGATCCGGTCCCGGATCGCCCTGGCCCGCACGCTGGTCGGAGCCCGCCTCGACCGGGCGGCCGACGAGATCGACCACCTCGGTCGCCAGGTGCGCTCCCTGAGCCCGCTGGCGACCCTCGAGCGCGGCTACGCCGTGGTCCAGAGCCCCGACGGAACGATCGTGCGCTCCCCCGACGCGACCGCTGTCGGTGATCCGCTCTCCGTCCGGGTCGCCGGCGGGCGCTTCGGCGTCGAGCACGTCGACACCGACCCGTACACGCCCCCGGCACCCCCGACCTGATACCAGGCTCAGGCATCCGCCCTGCTCCGGCATCTGCCCTGCTCCAGCACCCGTTCCGATCCAGCGTCCGAGGAGTCCCCATGACCCAGTCCCCCGCCGAGAACCCACCCCTGGACCCCGAGGTGACCGCATCGCCGGCCCCCGAGGTCACACCTGCTGATGATGCGCCGCTCCCCGCGGACATCGCCGAGCTGTCCTACGAGGCCGCCCGGGACCAGCTGGTCGAGGTGGTGCGCCGACTCGAATCCGGGCAGGGCGGGCTGGAGGACTCCATCGGGCTGTGGGAGCGCGGCGAGATGCTCGCCCGCCGCTGCCAGCAGTGGCTCGACGGCGCGCGGGTCCGCCTGGACGACGCGGTCAACGCCCGCCGTCAGGACAGCTGACCCACGCCGCCGAGCTCTGCCCGTGAGACGAACTCGGCCGCTGAGACGAACTCAGCCCGTGTGACGAGCTCAGCCCGTGATATCGGCGAGCGCGGCCTCGGCCAGCACGGCCAGCTCCTCGCGGTCCGTCTCGCCGTGGACCAGCAGTCCGAAGTCCTCGCCCTCGCAGGAGATCCCGACCGTCTCGGCGCCGTCCTCGCCGCCGCTGAGCGCCTTGCAGTCGGTGCCGCCGATCGTCAGCTCCTCCTCGACCACGGTTCCGGGGAGCGCGGCGGACAGCATCGTGGCGCTCACCTCGGACTCCTCGGTGAGGGTCACCAGCGAATCGCTCGGAGAGGTGTAGTCCACCTGCCAGCGAGGAGTGTCGCCGTCAGCGAAACGGGCGGACCGCTCCGACCACTCCTCCCCCATCGCCGGCGCGGCGACGGGGAAGCCGGCGACGTCCTGCGCCCGCTCGGCGCTCGCCGCGACGTCGAGCTCCGAGTTCTCCAGCGGGGTGCGGTCGCTCGTGCTCCCCACCCCGAAGAATGCGATCGCGATGACGACCACGAGGGCCATCGTGAGCGCGATCGCCCACACCATGTTCCGCAGCACGGTGTTCTTCCGGGACGGCAGCTCGTAGGCGGACTTCGGCTGCGGAAGCGGCTGCGGAAGCCCCGAAGAAGACTCGTCGGGCGTCTCGGGGGCGTCGTCAGGGGGCACGTGCATATCCCCTATTGTGCCGGTGCAGCGAACGCCCGTTCACAGGATGGTGCCGGGCCCGTACGAGGCGGTCGCCTCGCCGCTGACCGTGGCACCGCCCCTTCCGTTCGCCCAGACCGGGGAAACCTGCAATGATCGTGCGGTGACTGCGAGATTCCTCATCGCCGGAGAAGCCCTCACCGACATCGTCGTCGAAGCCGACGGTTCGCGTCGTGAGCATCCCGGTGGATCCCCCCTGAACGTGGCCGTGGCCCTCAGCCGCCTCGGCCACGATGCCCACCTGCTCACCCGCATCGGCCCGGACCCCCGGGGCGATGCGATCCGTGCCCACCTCGCCGACTCCGGGGTCCGGCTGACCCCGGGAAGCTCGATCCAGGACCGCACGTCGACCGCCGAAGCCACGCTCGACGCAGACGGCGCCGCGACCTACACCTTCGATCTGGTGTGGGATCCGGACCCGTCGGGTCTGCCCGGCGAGGTCGACGCGGTGCACACCTCCTCGATCGCCGCCGTGATGTCCCCCGGGGCCACGACCATCGAGGACGTGCTGCGCCGCAGCCGCGACCGCTCCACGATCAGCTACGACCCCAACGCGCGCCCCACTCTCATGGGCGACCCGGCCTCGGTCCGCGGACAGGTCGAGGCGAACATCGCCCTCAGCGACGTCGTGAAGGCTTCCGACGAGGACGTGGCCTGGCTGTACGGCACCGACGACCTCGAGGACGTCGTCGCGTCCTGGTTGCACCAGGGCCCGTCCCTGGTGGTCATGACACGCGGCGGCGAGGGTGCCGTGGGCTTCAACGGCTCCGGCCGGGTGCAGGTCGCGCCGGTCGTGGTCGACGCCGTCGACACTGTCGGCGCCGGAGACACCTTCTCCGCCGGCATCCTCGATGCCCTCGCGGCGAAGAGCCTGCTCGGTGCCGAGCACCGGGAGCAGCTGTCCACGCTCCCCTCGGACGAGATCGCCAGCGTGCTGCGTCGGGCCGCGATCCTCGCCTCCATCACCGTCTCCCGGGCCGGGGCGAACCCGCCGTGGAGCCACGAGCTCGGCTGAACCGGCTCCAGCACCGGCTCAGTCCCGCACACACCCCGTCGACGTCAGATCTCACGTCGTCCCCACGTCCCGATCTTCTTCCTCACCGACCACTCAGAAACCGCACCACCGAACGACCACACCAGGGAGGCACATCCATGTCCCAGTCCACGCCCGCCGCCTCGCAGGACGGCTACCGCATCGAGCACGACACCATGGGCGAGGTGCGGGTCCCCGCCTCGGCCCTGTACCGGGCACAGACCCAGCGTGCGGTGGAGAACTTCCCGATCTCCGGACAGGGCCTGGAGCCCGCCCACATCCACGCCCTTGCACAGGTCAAGAAGGCTGCTGCCCGCGCCAACCAGGACCTCGGCGTGCTGGACGGCGCCATCGCCGATGCGATCGTCGCTGCGGCGGACGCCGTCATCGCCGGAGGCCACGACGACCAGTTCCCGGTGGACACCTACCAGACCGGTTCCGGCACCAGCTCGAACATGAACATGAACGAGGTGCTCGCGACCCTCGCGTCCACCGACTCCCTCGAGGTCCACCCCAACGACCACGTGAACTGCTCGCAGTCCTCCAACGACGTCTTCCCCACGTCGGTGCACGTGGCCGTCACCGCCGGCGTCGTCGAGAAGCTGCTGCCCGCCCTCGCCCACCTCGCCGAGTCGCTCGAGACCAAGGCCGAGGCATGGAAGGCCGTCGTGAAGTCCGGCCGCACCCACCTGATGGACGCCACCCCGGTCACCCTCGGCCAGGAGTTCGGCGGGTACGCCGCCGCGGTCCGCTACGGCATCGAGCGCGTCGAGGCTGCCCTGCCCCGCACGGCAGAGGTCCCCCAGGGCGGCACCGCCGTGGGCACCGGGATCAACACCCCCGCCGGCTTCCCGCAGAAGGTCATCGCGAACCTCGCCGAGCAGACCGGACTGCCGCTGACCGAGGCCCGCAACCACTTCGAGGCGCAGTCCGCCCGTGACGGCCTGGTGGAGATGTCCGGTGCGCTGCGCACCATCGCCGTGTCGATCACGAAGATCTGCAACGACCTGCGCTGGATGGGCTCGGGGCCCAACACCGGCCTGGGCGAGATCTCGCTCCCGGACCTGCAGCCGGGCTCCTCGATCATGCCGGGCAAGGTCAACCCCGTGATCCCCGAGGCCGTGCTCATGGTCTGCGCGAAGATCGTGGGCAACGACGCGGCCATCGCCTGGGGCGGTGCCCAGGGCGCCTTCGAGCTCAACGTGCAGATCCCGCTGATGGGCACGAGCCTGCTGGAGTCGATCCGTCTCCTCGCCAACGCGAGCACCGTGCTGGCCGACAAAACGGTCGACGGGCTCACCGCCAACGAGGAGAAGGCCCGCTTCTACGCCGAGGCCTCCCCCTCGATCGTGACCCCGCTGAACAAGATCATCGGCTACGAGAGCGCCGCGAAGATCGCCAAGCACGCCGTCGCCGAGCAGATCTCGGTGCGCGAGGCCGTGGTCGCGCTGGGCTTCGTGGAGCGCGGCGAGGTCACCGAGGAGCAGCTCGACTCAGCCCTGGACGTCCTCTCCATGACCGCGCCGAAGGCCTGATCGACGCCCTGGCGGCCCGCTGACCGCCCTCAGCGGGTGCCGGGCACGCCAGGCGCCGGGCCCGCCAGGCACCAGACCCGCAAGGCTGGCGTAGACGGGCTGATGGTGATGTGACCTGGCGATATCGACAGGTCACCTCACCATCGGCCCAGCCGTGTCGCATCGGATCGAAAGCCGGCAGGGCAGGGCAGGCCATGCCAGCTCAGGGCAGGCCAGCCCAGGGCAGGGCAGTACCAACCACACAGCACCGGACCAGACCGCCGTGGCACCGAACCAAGCTGTCATCGGGGCAGGGCACGGCGGTGGTCCCGACGTCGGAGCATCGTCTGCAACATTTGCGCGGTTGCTTTCCAGTTCAGGAACACCTGCTCCCACGTCAGCCTCGTGACCCGGAACCCGTGTGCCGACAGCGCCAGATCTCTCCGTCGATCCTCCTGATACTGATCTGGATCGTCGTGGAACTGCCGACCGTCGCATTCGATCACCCAGTTGGTGCCCAGGAGCAGATCGACCCGGACGTCGGGCAGCAGCTGCACCTGGCTGCGGACCTGGACGCACCGTTCCTCCAACCACCAGCGCACCGCCGTCTCCGTACCGGACTGCGCATCGGAGCGGACTCGGGACAATGGCAACCGGTAACGCTGAGGGAGACCCGTAAGCAGACGCTCCCGTTCGACGGGGCTGAGGAGATGCTGATTCAGCGCGGACTCGACGAGGATCGCCGTCTTGACGACCGGTAGGCAACGAGCGGCGTGGCCCAGGATCTGAGGGACGTCGGGGACCGGATCGACATCCACCCACGCCCGTAGACGCGGCGCGTGCAGCACCAGCGGTTGCAGGGTGCTCTGAGGCCCGCCATCCTCCGGGTCCTTCAGCGGGATCAGCGTCTTCGTCTCAGGGTCGAGCCGACGTCGTATCGGGATCGCAAGCGCCGCTGACGACGCCTCGACTGATCGAGGACGATACGCATGGACACCGCTCCCGAGGGGCACCCATAGTCCGTGGAGAGCTGCAGCATCCAGGCACGTGGGGCGCACACCCAGCTCCAGCACCGCGACGAGATCCTCCGGAGCCTCCGGGGTCACGTACCACTGTCCCACCGCCCTGATCTGCCCGGAACGCAGCCAGGCACGACGGCGACGGGGACCCGGCTCGATGCTCGTCAGCTGAGTCTTGAGGATTACGCCCTGAATCTGCATACCGAGAGCAGACCACTCCCGCATGGTCGCCTGGGAAGCGTCGCGAGTTGTGTGGATGACGTGGCATTCGGGAGGAGAGGTCGGCACCGTCCATCGCCCTGCCACTGCCCCGAAACTGGCCGTAGCTGAGCATGGGGCCATGTCGCCGGGCGGCCCACGGGCCAACGTCGGTCACGCCATTTTCCACGCGCCGTGGCCGGTCCGCTCCCTGCGCCAGGCGAGCGCGGCCCCAGCACCCCAGGTTGCCGCTCCACCCCGGCAATCGGGACAGTCGCCTCCCCCGCGCTGAAGGGAGCGAACGTGGGCGGGCCGTAGGTGAGGGGAGGTGGCTGATGTGCCAGCTCCCGTCACCAGCGGTCCGTCCGCGTTACGGCCAGGCTCGGCTAGCTCAGCACTGAGCCCAGCCCGGCCTTGGCCTCAGCCCCTCGGAGCCCGGCTCCCGGCTCCCGACTCCCGGCTCCCGGCTCCCGGCTCCCGGCTCCCGGCTCCCGGCTCCCGACCCAGAACATCGGCTCTCGGCTCAGAACACCGGCTCGTCCAGCACGTGGGTGACCAGCTCGGCGACCTTGGAGCGCTCGGAGCGCTGCAGGGTCATGTGCGCGAAGAGCTCCTTCTCCTTGAGCGCTTCGACGACCGAGGCGATGCCGTCGTAGCGGCCGATGCGGAGGTTGTCCCGCTGGGCCACGTCATGGGTGAGCACGACGCGGGAGTTCTGGCCGACGCGGGAGAGCATCGTCAGCAGCACGTTGCGCTCCAGGGACTGCGCCTCGTCGACGATCACGAAGGCGTCGTGGAGGGAACGGCCGCGGATGTGGGTCAACGGCATCACCTCGAGCATGCCGCGTGAGAGCACCTCGTCGATGACGTTCTGGGAGACCATCGAGCTGAGGGTGTCGAACACGGCCTGGCCCCAGGGCCCCATCTTCTCGCCCTGGTCACCGGGCAGGAAGCCGAGCTCCTGGCCGCCCACGGCGAACAGCGGGCGGAACACCATGATCTTGCGCTGGGTGCGCCGTTCGAGGACGGCCTCGAGGCCGGCGCACAGGGCGAGCGCGCTCTTGCCGGTGCCCGCGCGACCGCCCAGGGAGACGATCCCGACGGACTCGTCCTGGAGCAGATCGATCGCGACGCGCTGCTCGGCGGAGCGGCCCGAGACACCGAAGACTGTCTGGTCGCCCTGGACGAGCGTCACCTGGTGATCGCGGGTGACCCGTCCCAGCGCCGAGCCTCGCGGGCTGGTGATCGTCAGCCCCGTGTGCACGGGCTGGTGGGCGACCTCGGAGATCTCGACCGTCTGACCGTCGTAGAGATCGGTCATGGTCTGCTCGTCGACCGAGGTCGTGACCATGCCTGTGTACCCGCGGTCCCGGGCGAGCTCGGCTCGGTACTCCTCAGCATGGATCCCGGAGGCGGAGGCCTTGATGCGCATCGGCAGGTCCTTGGAGACCAGCACGACGTCCTTGCCCTCGAGCTGCAGGTTCTTGGCGACCGCGAGGATCCGGGTGTCGTTGTCCCCGAGGCGGAAGCCGTCAGGCAACGAGGCGGTGTTCATGTGGTTGAGCTCCACCTGCACGTGCCCGCCGTCCTTGCCGATCGGCAGCGGCACGGAGAGGTTCCCGTGCTGCTCCCGCAGATCGTCGAGCAGGCGCAGCGCCTGCCGAGCGAAATAGCCGAGGTCCGGGTGGTGCCGCTTCGCCTCGAGCTCGGTGACGACCACGATCGGCAGCACGACGTCATGCTCGGCGAAGCGGTGCAGCGAGAGCGGGTCCGACAGCAGCACCGAGGTGTCCACCACGTAGGTGATCACACCCGTCTCCACGCCCGAGAGGATCTGCTGCGCTCCCCCGGGACGCAGCGACGGCACCACCGGCGAGCCGTCCCTGTTCGCGGCTCCGATCACCCCCGACCTGAACCTCGTACCGGAGCCTGCGATGTCCGTCTGTGCGGACATCGTCTCGCGGGCTGTGGTGGTGTCGTCCATCGGAGCCTCCCGAAATCGCGCGGATGCCTGGACCCTAGCGGGGTCCTCACCCGCTCACGGGCACGTCCCGCCGTCGGCGGGTTCGACGTTCACCCGATCGTCATCGGGAGTTCTGCCGAGCTCCCGATGACCCCAGTGTGCCACCGGTCGCATGCCCAGGGCGGGAGGTGCGGACACTCGATGTGCAGCCGTCGGGCCGGTCCGGGCCGACACCAGGGCCGAGGTCCGAGCCGCAGACGTACGGCGACAGGCATCGGGTGCCGGGCCCAGGCACCAGCGACAAGCGACAGGCGTCAGGCGCCGACCATCAGGCGCCGAAGCGTCGCTCTCGTCGGCAGAAGTCGCGCAGCGCGCGCAGCAGGTCGATCCGACGGAAGCCCGGCCAGTAGGTCTCGCAGAACCAGTACTCGGAGTGGACCGACTGCCACAGCAGGAAGCCGGAGAGCCGTTGCTCGCCCGAGGTGCGGATGATCAGATCGGGATCCGGCTGACCCCGGGTGTAGAGGTGCTCCGCGATCGAGTCGACGCTGATCGCCGCGGCGATGTCCTCCGGGGACCTGCCCTGCGCACCGAGGTCGCGCACCAGCTCCTGCACGGCGTCGACGATCTCCTCGCGGCCGCCGTAGCCGATGGCGACGTTGACTGTGAGCTCGGAGTCCGGGGCGGCGCGCTCCTGGATCCGGGCGATACCGGCGCGGACGTCGTCGGGCAGGGCCTCGGCGGTGCCGGTGAGCCGTACGCAGTAGCCGGCCCCGGCGATCTGTTCGACGGTCGAGGCGATGATCTCGTAGAGCGCGACGAGTTCCTCGGGCGGGCGGCTGAGGTTGTCGGTGGACAGCATCCACACGGTGACCAGGGGGATCTTGAGATCTTCGCACCAGGAGAGGAACTCGACGATCTTCGCGGCGCCAGCCCGATGGCCGTGCTCGGTGGACTCGCCGGCCTCTTTCGCCCAGCGACGGTTGCCGTCGACGATGACCCCGAGATGCTGCGGGAGCTCGAAGGCCTCGAGCTCCTTCGTGAGCCGACGTTCGTAGACGCGGTACAGAAGGCCGTCGTCATCCATTGCAGCCTCCGATCCCCCGGGTCGGATGCGGTGACCCGGCCGCCCTGGGGCGCCTGGCCCGTGCACGGCACGCGCTGTGCGGCCCGACCCATGACGCCGCACCCCTCCAGTATCGACGATGCCCGACCCCGACCTCGCCGTTTCCTCGCAATCCACACCGGATCGTCACGTGGAGCGTCACCTGGCGCACGCCGTGGAGCACGTCGAGGAGAGCCCCGAGGTTACGTTGCCGTAGGTTACGATTTCGCCATGACTAACGGGCCGCGACCCGAGGACTCCGACCGCTCCTCGACGACCACTCCATCGGACGACGCGAGACGGCAACCCGCCGCTGCGTCCAGCTCCTCACCCGCAGCCCGGACGGCCCTGTCGGCCGAGGATCCGGCGCTGCAGGAGGCCGCGGAGGCAGTGGCCGAGTCCGGCGCTCCGAGCATCGACCCCGACGCCGAGACCCCCTCGATGTTGCCCTCGACGCAGCTCCCCTCGGAGCAGATCCCCACGGCAGAGACTCACCCCTTCGCCCCGAGGACCTTGACGCGGGCGATGGCCGCTCGGGCCACCCAGCTCGGGCTGCAGCTGCCGAAGCCGCGGATGCGCGGCGTGCTCCACCTGATCGCGTTCCCCACCTCGCTGGTGGCCGGGCTGCTGCTGGTCGCCTTCGGCGAGACTCTCGCAGTGCGTCTGGCGTGCGCCGTCTTCGTGCTGACCGCGGGGATGCTGTTCGGCGTCAGCGCCGTCTACCACCGCGGCACCTGGACACCTCAGCGCGCCATCATGCTGCGCCGCTTCGACCACGCGAACATCTTCCTCATCATCGCCGGCACGTACACCCCGATCGCGGTGTCGATGCTCGCCCCGCGCCAGGCGATCACCCTGCTCAGCATCGCCTGGGGCGGTGCGCTGGTCGGCGTGTGCTTCCGTCTGTTCTGGACGAACGCCCCGCGCTGGCTGTACGTCCCGGCCTACGTCGCCCTGGGCTGGGTGGCGGTCTTCTACATGCCCGCGCTCCAAGCCTCCGCCGGCTGGTCCGTCGTCTGGCTGCTGTCCATCGGCGGCCTGGCCTACACGGTCGGCGCCGTCGTCTATGCGCTCAAGAAGCCCAACCCGTCCCCGGCCTGGTTCGGGTTCCACGAGATCTTCCACGCGGGCACGCTGATCGGCTTCGGCTGTCACTTCGCGGCGGTCGCGACCGCCGTCGTCTGAGCGACGCGGCGCGGCGCAGTCTCCGAGTCACCTCAGCGGCGGTCGTCGCCGCCCGGTTCGTCGGTGTCATCATCGGCGTCGTGATCGGCGTCGTGCGCCGGCGAGGGCCGGGGATCCGCAGGGATCCCCGCCACGTCGCCAGACGTCTCCAACGAACTCTCCTCCGCCGTCCCCCGCGGGGCCTGACCCTCGGTGTCATCAGCGCCGGAAGGACCGCCCGAGCTCGTGGACCCCGCAGCGTCGTCCGGGGCGTCCTCCCCCTCGGCAGCCGCTGCCGCGGCGTCGCGCTCGGCCTGCTCGGCGTCCATGCGCTCCTGCACTGCGGCGCGGGCCTTCACGCGTCGCGTGCGTCGGGTCATGTCGAGCACCAGCAGCACCACGGCCACCGCGAGGATGAACATCGCGATGAAGCCGGGCAGGCCCGGAGAGACGGTGACGGAGTTGAAGCCGCTGCCATCCGAGGGGCCGCCGTCCGAGGGGAACGGACCGGCCAGGAGCACGCCGGCCGCCGACGAGAGCTGCGCACCGATCATGCGCGAGCCTCGATCGACTCGTCGCGCAAGCCGGCGAACAGGTCGTTCTCCGGCAGCTTCACGCCGATCCGGGAGATGTGCAGCTCGTAGTCCTCGGTGCCCCACACCGCGGTCTCCACATCATGGGAGATCCGGAAGAACGGGCCGTCGGGATCCACCTGCGTGGCATGTGCGCGCAGGGCGTCGTCGCGCACCCCGAGGTACTCACGCACGTCGATGCGCGTGGTCAGCAGCCGGTCCGTCGACTCGTCGAAGCGCTCCATCATCTGCTCGAGCTCCTCGTTCGGAGCGCCGGCGGCCCGCAGATGCCGGGCGACGGCGGAGAACCGCTGACGATGGAACCCGTTGATGTAGTAGAGCTTGGCGACCTCCCAGGGCTCTCCGAGCTCCGGGGCGAACTCCGGATCCGCGGCGAGGCCGAAGGCCGCGACGCTGATCCGGTTGGTCTGGATGTGATCGGGGTGGGGGTAGCCGCCGTTCTCGTCGTACGTGGTCAGCACGTGCGGGCGCAGCCGACGGATGGCCTCCACCAGCGGGCGGGCCGCCTCCTCGGGGCTCAAGGTGGCGAAGCTCCCCTCGGGGAGCGGGGGCAGCGGGTCGCCCTCAGGCAGGCCGGAGTCGATGAAGCCCAGCCATTCGTGGTCCACGCCGAGGATCTCCTGGGCCGCGGCCATCTCCTGCCGGCGCACCGCCGGCAGGACGTCGCGGGTCAGGGCAGGATCGTCGCGCAGCCGTGGGTTCAGCACGTCCCCGCGCTCCCCTCCGGTGCACGTGATGACCGTGACCTGCGCACCCTCTCGGGCATAGCGAGCGGTCGTGCCGGCACCCTTGGAGGACTCGTCATCCGGGTGCGCGTGGACGGCCATCATCCGCAGGGTCTCATCGGGCGCAGGCAATTGGACGGTCACGGTTCTCCTCGGATCATCGGCTCGGGGACGAGGCACCCCGGGGCCCGGCAGCGGCATCTCGGGCGTGCCGTTCCAGCGTCCGATCGTACGCCACCGGGCCTGGGGGTTCACGGGGCGGCGGGCACAGGGCCGACGGACGTGACCGGGCCCTCCCGCCGCCCGCGCTCCCCTGGGAGGTCGGCGACCAGAGGTCTGGGAGGATGGCCCCATGAACGGCACCCTGCAGCGCCCGGCCGATCGCTACGGCGCACCGACGATCTCGAAGCGCACCTCCCGGATCCTCGTCGCCCTCGTCGCTGCTGTCTTCCTCGCCGTGGTCGCCCTGGTCGGCTACTGGGTCGCGAGCCCGCCCATCCGTGCCGACATGGTCGGCTACGACCACGTGGCCGACGATGTCATCGCCGTGCAGTACTCGCTCACGATGGATCCCGGCACCGAGGCCACCTGCCGCATCCAGGCCCTCAACGAAGGCCGCGCGCAGGTCGGATTCGTCAAGACCACCATCCCCGCGCAGACGGAGCGCCAGACGGTGCACTCCGTGGAGATCTCCACCCAGGGCGAGGCCGTCTCGGCCGAGATCGTGGCGTGCGAGCCCGCCTGATCGATCCCGCCTGATCGGTCCCACCCGACCGATCGCACCCGACCGATCTCGTCGGCGTCGCCCCCGCCTGAACAACCTCGCCCGCTCGCGGCGACCCCCAGGAAGCGCACATCCCCGGAACGGGCGCTCGAATTACTCGCAGCGCGAAACTCCTTGAACATTCGGGGAACCCTGAATTGTGCGGTGTAGGGTATCCCGAAACCGGCATCGAGCCGGTGATCATCACCCGCACCACGGGGCGCATGAGGACATGTGCCCCGTGATTCGCGTATAGGGGGCTCTTTCATGATGTCCCCGATGCGCACGATCCCAGACGACAGGAGTGAACCGATGAGCAGCCAGCCGAATGGCGCCTGGCTCACCCAGGACGCGTATGACCGCCTCACCCAGGAGCTCGCAGAGCTCGAGGGACCGGGCCGTACCGAGATCGCGGAGCGCATCGCCGCTGCCCGTGACGAGGGCGACCTCAAGGAGAACGGCGGCTATCACGCGGCCCGTGAGGAGCAGGGGAAGCAGGAGTCGCGCATCGCCGACCTCCAGCGTCTCCTCAAGAACGCCGTGGTGGGCGAATCGCCGAAGGACGACGGTGTCGTCGAGCCCGGCATGGTCGTCGTCATCACGATGGCCGGCAAGGAGCGCACGTTCCTGCTCGGAAACCGGGAGATCGCGGAGAACGCGGACCTGGAGGTGTACTCCTCCGAGTCGCCGCTGGGCGGCGCGATCCATGGCTCGAAGGTGGGCGACACGGTGGACTACACCGCGCCGAACGGGAAGTCGTTCGCGATCGAGATCCTGAGCGCGAAGCCCTACACCCCGTGACGTGATGCGCCGCGTGCGCAGCGCTCCGTCCGGAGCATGACGAGAATGGCCCCCGATCCGGCATCAGCCGGGTCGGGGGCCACTCTCGTGCCCTGGGAGGTGCTCCGGGTCCGCAGGCCCGGAGCACCTGGTTACTCCTGAGTCGGTTTCGTCGGGAACTCGGGGGCCTGCTCGGGCGCCTGCTCCGACGGGGCTGCGGACGTCGCTGCCGACGGCACGTCGGACCCGGTCACCGACTGCGCCGGTGAGTCGCTCGCGTCCTGGTCCTCGGGCCCGCCGACGCCAGCATCAGCATCGTCGAGATGCGGGTGATACCCCGTGGCGATCGCCGCGAAGTGCTCCTGGGATGCCCTGTCCACACCCAGCTCCGGGCTGGGGTCACGGCCCACGATGTACAGCAGGGTGGCGTTCACGAACGCGATCAGCGGGATCGCGAACAGGGCGCCCGGGATCCCGGCGATCATCGCGCCGCCGGCCACGCCCAGGAACACCGCGAGCGGGTGCAGCTCGACGGCCTTGCCCATGAGCAGCGGCTGGAGGACGTTGCCCTCGAGCTGCTGCACGAGCAGCACGATGCCCAGCATGATCAGGGCGAAGATCCAGTTCTGCAGCACCAGCACGAGCAGTACGGCGATGATGCCTGAGGCGATCGCGCCGACCAGCGGGATGAAGGAGAACAGGAACACGAGCAGCCAGATCGGCACCGCGTAGGAACCCAGGCCGAGGGCGACCATGCCGATCGAGATGCCCACGGCGTCCACGGCGGCCACCAGGATCTGGGTGCGCACGTAGGCCGACAGCGCCTTCCAGCCCCGTCGGAACGCCTCATGGGTGCCGGTCCGGGCGGCCGGCGGCATGAGGCCGACGACCCAGCGCCAGATCGTCGGCCCGCTCGAGAGCAGGAAGAAGAGCGTGAACAGCATGATCAGGACGCCGGTGACGAGGTTGCCGAGCACCGCGGCCGTGCTGACCGCCGAGTTGAGCAGCGTGTCCGCGTTCTCCTGCAGCTTGGCCAGGCCCTCGTCGAGGGCCGAGTTGATCATCGGGGTATCGATCTGGAAGGTCGTCTTCGCCCACTCCGACACGGATTCGAAGCCCGTGACCAGCTTGTCCTGGATATCCGCCCACTTGGCGATCAGCTGCCGTCCGGCGAGGGTGAACATTCCCGCGACCACGAGGAGCAGTCCGAGCAGGGCGACCCCGCTGGCCGCCGCGCGGCCCAGGAACGTATAGCGGGTGAGCAGCTTGACCACGGGGGTCAGCAGCACGGCGAGGAGGACCGCGAGCAGCACCGGGATCACGATCCCGGTCACCTGGAGCAGGCCGTAGAGGACCAGGGTCGTGGTCGCGACGATCACGAGGATCCGCCAGGACCAGGCGGCCAGCCGTCGGATGCCGAGCGGGATCTCTTCGACCTCCTGAGACAGGCCAGGCGCGCGCGGAGAGGGGCGCAGCTTCGACATGGGATTCCTTCCCTCGGTACCAGGACAACTCCTGCGCATCCTAGTTGCCCAGCGCCCTCCGGGACGCCTCCCGGGGCGCGCACCCGACGAAGGTCGGGCCTGTCCTCACCGACCGGGGGACCCCGCGTCGACCAGCCGCTCGGTAGCGTGATCCCATGCACTCAGCCGACCCGTCCTCCTCGATCCCGTCCGGCTCCCCCGATCCGTCCGCGGCCGGTCCGTCAACGGCCGATCCGTCCGCGCCTGTCCCGTCCGGCTCCCCCGATCCGTCCGCGCATGCGCCGGCGGCGCCGGTCACGGGAGCCGCGGCGCCCGTCGGAGCCGACACCGCCCTCCCGACGCAGTCCGCGCTGTCGATCCGCGGGCTGCGCAAGACCTTCGGCAAGACCGAGGTCGTCCACGGGATCTCCCTGGACGTGCCGCGCGGATCCTTCTACGGGATGGTGGGCCCCAACGGTGCGGGCAAGACCACCACTCTCTCGATGGCGACCGGTCTGCTGCGGCCCGACGCCGGCACCGCGCACGTCCTCGGCACGGATATGTGGGCCGACCCCACCACGGCGAAGGCCCAGCTGGGAGTGCTCGCCGACGGCCTGCGCACCTTCGACCGGCTGACCGGGCGCGAGCTGCTGACCTACGTCGGCCTCATCCGTGGCATGGAGGCCGACGTCGTCGACCAGCGCAGCGCATCGCTGCTGGCCGCCCTGGACCTCGAGGGCGAGGACGGCAAGCTCGTCGTCGACTACTCCGCCGGCATGACCAAGAAGATCCTGCTGGCCTGCGCGCTGCTGCATGCTCCGCGCCTGCTGATCCTCGACGAGCCCCTCGAGGCCGTCGACCCGGTCTCCGCGCAGGTGATCCGGAAGATCCTCACCGCCTACGTCGACGGCGGCGGCACCGTGGTGCTGTCCAGCCACGCGATGGAGCTGGTCGAAGGTCTGTGCAGCCACGTCGCGATCATCGCGGACGGCGTGCTGATGGCCGACGGGACGCTCGACGAGGTCCGCCAGGGCGGCAGCCTCGGGCAGACGTTCATCGATCTCGTGGGCGGTGGCGACGTCGCTGAAGGGAGCCTGTCGTGGTTGGAGTCCTGAGCAGCGAGCACACCGCGACCGCCTCCGCAGCAGGCGTCCACCACGGCGCGGTCTCCCAGAAGTCCCTGATCCGCCTCCTGGTGACGCTGAAGTGGACCCTGTGGAAGCGCTCCTACCGCAAGAACATCGGCAAGCTCGTCGGGACGATCCTCGGCGGCCTGTATGCGCTCGGCGGTCTCGTCGGCCTGGTGTTCGCCTTCCTCGGCGCGACGCTGTGGAGCGGCGAGGGTGATCTGTTCCCGATGATCATCCGCGGTCTCGGCGCCCTGACCGTTCTGCTGTGGTTCCTGATCCCCGTGCTGGCCTTCGGCCTCGACGACACGCTGGATCCACGCCGCTTCGCCCTGTTCCCGCGCAACGGCAAGGAGCTGCAGCCCGGGCTGCTCGCTGCGGCCATGCTCGGCCTGCCCAGTCTGTTCACCCTGGTCGCGCTGGTCATCGCCACCGCCTTCGAGGTGCTGTGGCTGGTGCTGTTCGGGCAGGGCGTGGGATGGATCATCGCCGCCCTGGTGCTGCTGATCCCGGCGAACCTCGCCGGCCTCGCCCTCTGCCTGCTGCTGCCGCGCGCCTGGTTCGCGCACTCGGCGAGCCGCGCCTCGTCCCGCAGCGGGCGCGAGCTGGGCGGGATCATCGGCATGCTGGCCATGTTCGCCGTGATCTACGGCTTCTCCCTGGGCATGCAGAAGGTCTCGGAGATCGACGTCGACTTCGTGATGCGCTGGCTGCCCACCGTCATCGATGTGCTGACCTGGACCCCCTTCGGCGCACTCTTCGCGGTGCCCATGGACCTCGCCGAGGGTCATATGGTGCCGGCGCTGCTGCGCCTCGTGATCGGGGCGGGGACGATCGCGCTGACCTGGCTGTGGTGGCGTCGTTCGCTGGACGCCTCGCTGACGTCGGCTCTGACCGGTGACGCCTCCTCCGGGACCACGAAGGTCTCCGCCCTGGTGCCGCGCTTCGTGAAGCCGTCGGCCTTCGGAGCGATGATGGGCAAGTCGCTGCGCTACTGGCGCCGCGACACCCGATACCTGGCCGCGATCGGCATCTATCCGCTGATCATCGTGTTCCTCGTGGCGATGGGGATGATGCTCCCGGAGTCGCGGTCGATGATGCTCGGCATGGTGGTGCTGATGTGCGGTATCAGCGGGATCACCCTGTGCAACGAGATCGGGTTCGACGGCCCCTCGGGCTGGGTGAACATCACCGCGAACGTGCCGGCACGGGCGAACCTGCTGGGCCGGGTCGCGGCGATGGCCCTGCTCATGGTGCCGCCGGTGATCGTGATCTCCGTGGCGATGCCGCTGCTGTACGGCCTTCCTGACCTCATCCCGCTGGTGGTGCTGGCCAGCCTCGGCACGATGGGCACCGGGTGGGGCGTATCCGTCGCGATCGGGGCCATCCTGCCGTACCCGGCATCGGCCCCCGGCACGAACCCGATGAAGGACAAGTCCGCCTCGAGCACGAACGCGATGCTCACGATGACGATCGCCATGGTCGCGGTGTTCGTGCCGCAGATCCCGACGGTCGGCCTGGCGATCTGGGGGCTCGTGGTGGGCAGCGATCTGCTGCTGCTCGTCGCCGGGATCCTCTCGCTCGCCGTCGGCATCGTCGCCTTCCTGGTGGGCCTGCGCATCGGAGTGGCGCGGCTGACCAGCCGCTATCCGGATCTGTTCCAGAAGGTGCGCGACTTCCTCTGAACGCACGCTCCGGCCCGCCCCACCCAGGGCTCCTGCGGACCTGCCCGCTCACGCCCCCAGCCGATGCGCCCGATCAGGCCCGGCCAGGCCCCTCAGCCGATGCGCCCGATCAGGACCGACCAGGCCCCTCACCTGACACGATCGATCAGGCCCGACCAAGCCCCTCAACAGACACCGTCGATCAGGCCTGACCAGGGCCCTCGACCGACACGCCCGCCCAGTCCACCGAAACGTCCCGCTCGCGGCACGAAACGGCGGATTCGGCAGGCGCCCACGGGTGTGTCGCGGGCATCTGCCCGAGCGGAGGCGCGTTCCGACGAGTGGCGCGACGACGGCGGGTAGGACGGGTGCCTGCGAGGAGCACGACGCACGCCCGCAGCACGAAGCAGTCGCGCAGCGTGACGCTGGCCCGCAGCACGACACGAGCGCGCAGCGTGACGCTGGCCCGCAGCACGGTGCAGGCGAGTCGGCTCAGGCTCGGAGGTCGCGCTGCATGACCAGGGCGTCGATGCGTCGGCCGCGGATCCGGTAGTAGCCCTTTCGGCGGTCGATCTCCTGGTAGCCGGCCCGGGTGTAGAAGGACCTGGCCCGATCGTTGTCCTCGCGCACCTCGAGGAGAAGCCGCTCCGCTCCCCCACGCCGCGCCTGCTCCTCGCACCAGGCGAGCAGGGCGCGGCCCATGCCGACGCCCTCGCGCAGGGTGCCGATGGTGTGCAGGTCCGCCAGGTCGCCGGCCAGCATGATCCCGGCGTAGCCGAGCAGCTCTCCGCTCGCGTCAGCACCCGCGGCGGCAATCACGTAGCGCCGGTCGGGGTGCTCGATCTCCTCGGCGAGCTGGAAGACATTCCAGGCCTCGTCGGGGAACAGCTCGAGCTCGGCGAAGGCGATCTCCTCGACATCGGCGGGGGTCGCGAGGCGCAACGCCCATGCCTCCGGGGTCGTGCCGTCGGGCGATGATATTGCCCCAGCCCCAGCACCAGTCGGAGCGCCAGTGCCAGCACCAGCCCCGGTGCCGTCTCCGGTCGTCATCTCCGCTGCCCCGAGCTCAGCGACCCAGGGCGCTCTTGCGCGCGGTGGGCTTGGCGGCGTCTGGCTCGCGCAGGTACATCGGCTCGGTGCTGGAGAGGTCGATTCCCTGGCCGGCCAGCTGGGCGGCGGCGAGGATCAGGTGCCCCGCGTCCACATGGGCCATCTCCACGGTGGCCGGGAGCAGCTCCGGGTAGATCGCGGTGCCGGAGCCGACGAGCAAGTCGCAGGCGGTCAGCTCAGCCGAGACCTCGGCCGGGAGGTCGACCGCGGGCTCGCTGGTGCGGGTCACCGTGCCGCCCTCATCGCGACGGTAGCGGGCGTGGTAGACCTCGCGGCGCCGTGCGTCCAGTGCCACGCCGACGGTCGCCGGCGAGACATCGGCGGTGGCCAGGGCCTGGTGGGCGAGGGCATCGAGCGAGCTGAGCCCGTGCAGCGGGATCCCGAGCACGCCGGCGATGCTGCGTGCGACGACCAGCCCCACGCGGAGACCGGTGAACGGGCCCGGGCCCCGCCCCACGACGATCCCGGTGAGGTCGGAGCGCTGTACGCCCACCGCCTCCATCGCCTCGTCGACGAGGGACAGCAGCACCTCGTCATGATGACGCGAGCGCTCGTCCGCTCGCACGGTGAGGATCTCCGGTGTCGTACCGTCGAGGGCGCCGCGCGCCACGGCGACGCTCACGGCCCCGGAGGTGTCGATTCCCAGCAGCATCAGCGGTTCTCCTCAGTGGTCGATCCGGCCGCGTGACCGGTCGGGGCATCCCCCGGTGAGTCCGGCGCGGCGGAGCCGTCGGTCTCCACGGCGTCCGGCGGGGACAGGGCACCGAGCAGCTCGGCACGGGAGCCCGTGTCCCAGCGCGGCCCAATCGGGGTCAGGCGCAGGGTGCGGGGCTCGTCGGGGTCATCGGGGTCATCGACCTGGTCGGGGCGCTCGAGCTCGAGCAGCAGGTAGGAGTCCACGAGATGCTCCACGCGACCCCGCCCCCATTCCACGACCGTGACGGCCTCGTCGAGGTCCGCCTCCAGGTCGAGATCGTCGATGTCGCCGTCGGCTCCCAGCCGGTAGGCGTCCACGTGCACGAGGGCAGGGCCGCCACGGAGGCTCGGGTGCACCCGCTCGATGACGAAGGTCGGGGAGGCGACAGGCCCGCGCACCTCCAGCCCGGCACCGAGGCCCTGGGTGAAGGTGGTCTTCCCGGCGCCCAGGGGCCCGTCGAGGATCAGCACGTCGCCGGGCCGCAGCACGCCGGCGAGGGCGACCGCGACGGCGCGGGTCCCGTCGGCGTCAAGGGTCCGGACCTCCAGGGTGCGGGCGTCGAGAGGCTGGGGTTCCAGGGTCTGAGCGCCGGGGTCCTGGCCCTCGAGGCCACGTGCACCGAAGGACCCGGCCTCGGGGTATCCGGCCTCATGGCCGCCTTGGCGGGTCATGCGCGCACCTCGCGGGTGACGCGACCGGAGACGGAGGTGAGGACCTCGTAGGGGATGGTCCCGGCGGCGCGCGCCCAGTCGTCGGCGGTGGTGGCGGAGGGCTCCGTGGGGGCCTCCCCGGCGTCGCCGAACACGAACACCTCGTCGCCGGCGCTGGCGTCGGTGTCGGGCCCCAGATCGATGACGATCTGGTCCATGCTGATCCGTCCCACCTGCGGCGCGCGATGATCGCCGGAGGCGGTGCGCACGAGCACGTCGCACTGGTCGCTGCCGGCGCGGTGCAGCCCGTCGGCATAGCCGATCGGCACCAGGCCCAGTCGGGTGCGACGGGAGGTGGAGCGGATCCTGCCGTAGCCGATGCTGTGCCCCTCCGGGACCTCCTTGACCAGGGCCAGGCGGCTGGTGAGGGTCATCGCCGGGCGCAGCGGGACGTCGGTCGCCACGGGCGGGTAGCCGTACAGGGCGATACCCGGTCGCACGAGGTCGCGATGCAGGTCGGGGCGGGTCAGGAGCGCGGCGGAGTTGGCGAGGTGCTGCAGCGGGATCGGGCCGACCTCGTCGGCGAGCGCGTCGCAGGCCGAGTCGAACAGCGCCACCTCCTGGTCGGTGGAGGGATCCGTGGGATCGTCCGCGCTGGTGAGGTGGGTCCAGGCGGCGACGACCTCGATGAAATCGTCCTCGCGCATCGCGGCGCCGATCTGTCGGATCTGCTCGGGCAGGACACCGTTGCGTCCCATGCCCGTGTCGATCTTCAGGTGCACGCGGGCGCGCCGGTCGGCCTGGCGGGCGGCGTCGGCGACCAGCGTGAGCATCTCGGGCGAGCCGACGGACACGTCGATCCCCGAGCTGATCACCTCGGGCAGCACGATCGCCGCGGTGTGCGGCTCGTACAGCCAGGTCAGGATGTGCACGTCGAGGCCGGCGCGGCTGAGGGCGAGCGCACTGGCGGGGTGGGCGACACCGAGCCAGGTGGCACCGCCCTCGAGGGCGGCGCGGGCGGCGGTGAGCATGCCGTGCCCGTACCCGTCGGCCTTGACCACGGCCATGAGGGCGGTGTGCTCCTCGAGCAGACCGGTCAGGTCGCGGGTGTTCTGGGTGATCGCCGAGGGGTCGATCACGGCCCGGTTGGGCACGTGCCGAGGGTCCTCAGCTGGGATCGGGATGGTCATCGGGCTCCTAGGATCACGACAGGGCGTCCGCCAGGATATCCCCGAGGGCATGGGGCAGGTGATCAGCGACGTCGAGGGCGACGAGCGGCAGACGCCCTCCGAGGGAGGCGAGACGGCCCGCTCGGCCGTGCAGGATCGCGGCGAGCGCCGCGGCGTCGGGACCCTCCAGACCGGCCGCGAGGAAAGTCCCCAGCACGCCGGCGAGCACGTCCCCGGTGCCCGCCGTGGCGAGCTGCGCGGTGGCGTCGTCCTGGCTGCGGAGCGGCCCTCCGCCTCCCGGGGCGATGAGCGTGATCGCCCCCTTGAGCAGGACGGTTGCCCCGGTCCGCGCCGCGAGGGCGGCCACCAGATCGGGCCCGGAGAGGTGCGCGTCCAGGTCGAGCCGTTCGGCGAGGCGGTCGGCCTCTCCGCGGTGCGGGGTGAGGACCACATCGGCGCCGAAACGCTGCTGCGGCGTGATCGCCGCGAGCCCGCCGGCGTCGATCACGCCGCGGTCGAGGCCCCCGCCGACGGCGAGCAGGGCCACGCCGGTGCGGGTGCGAGGATCCTCACCCGGGAGCCCGGGGCCGACGACGAGCGCGTGCGTGCGCCCGATCTCCTCGAGATCGACGGTGCCGGTCCGGTGGCCGACGATCTCGGGGCGCGCACGCAGCACGAGGTCCAGGACCTCCTGCGGGGCCACGCACCGGACCATGCCGGCGCCGGCCCGGGCGGCGCCGGAGGCCGCGAGCACCGCCGCTCCGGGGAAGCGGATGCTGCCCGCGGCGAGGGCGACCACGCCGCGGGAGTACTTGGTCGCGTCCCGCCCGGGGTGGGGCCAGAGGGCGCGCACGTCCTCGTCCTCGAGCCGGTGGACCGCCGGGACGGAGGGCAGATGCTCCTCCAGCCCGAGATCGACGGGATGGATGCGGCCGGCGCGCTCGGCACCGCCGGGCAGCAGCAGCCCTGCCTTCAGCGCCCCGAAGGTCACCGTCTCCTGGGCCGCGAGGGCACCGGGTGCGGCCCGGCCGGTGGTGGCGTCGACGAAGCTGGGGAGGTCGACCGCGAGCACGGGGACACCGGCGGCTGTGACCGCCTCCAGCACCGGGACGAGGTCCGTGGGGACCTCGGGGCGCCCGCCGATGCCGACGATCGCATCCAGCACGAGGTCCGCCTCGGCGAGCAGGGCGCCTATGTCCTCGGGAGCGAGCTGTCCCAGGGCATGGATCATCCCGTCGGCGGCCCGCAGCGCGGCGGCTCCCTCCTCGTGGAGCGTGGCGGCGGTGGCGATCGCGTCCGCCGTGATGCCCTCACCGCGCAGGATCGCCGCCGCATGCAGGGCATCGCCGCCGTTCGCGCCGCTGCCCACCAGCGCGAGCACACGCGGTGCCTCCGGCGTGCGCAGCCGCTTCGCGACGTGGCCGGCCAGGGCACGGGCGGCGCGCTGCATGAGCGGCCGGCCCGCGTCGACCAGCGGGCGCTCCGCAGCACGGATGTCCTCGGCGGTGTAGGCGCTGATCATCGGTGCTCCCGTTCGGCGACCACGATCGCCGTGGCGATGTCCCCGTCGTGCGAGAGCGAGAGGTGCAGGTGGCGCACGCCTGCCTGCTCGGCGGCCCGCAGCGTCGCCCCGCGCAGCCGCAGATAGGGGCGGCGCGTCGGCGTCTTCTGCACGGTGACGTCCTGCCAGGAGAAGTCACCGGGGGCGCCGAGCGCCTTGCCCACGGCCTCCTTCGCGGCGACCCGGGCGGCCCGCGAGGCGTCGGAGAGCCCTCGCTCCCCCGGCGTGAACAGGCGCTCGAGCAGGGCCGGGGTGCGGTCGATCATCGCGGCGAGCCGGGAGATGTCCACGACGTCGATGCCCACCCCCGCCACGGTGCCGTCATCCGCGGGCGCGAACGCCCGGCCTCCGAAGCTGTCCTCGGGGCCGGGCGCCGTGGTCGCGGTGGGAATGCTGCTCATCCCCGAAGTATCACACCCTGACCCGGGTGCCTGCCGAAGCGCAGGTCAGAATCTCATTCGACGGTGACGGACTTCGCCAGGTTGCGCGGCTGGTCCACGTCCAGACCCTTCGCCGTGGCGAGCTCGCAGGAGAAGATCTGCAGGGGGATCACGGTCAGCAGCGCGGCGAACAGGGTGCGCGTCGCGGGCACCCGGATCACCTCGTCGGCGTAGGGGAGCACCGCGTCGTCGCCCTCCTCGGCGATCACCAGGGTGCGAGCACCGCGGGCGCGCACCTCCTGGATGTTGGAGACGACCTTGGAGTGCAGGGAATGGCGGCCGTTGGGCGAGGGCACGATGACGAACACCGGCTGCCCCTCCTCGACGAGCGCGATCGGGCCGTGCTTGAGCTCGCCGGCGGCGAAGCCCTCGGCGTGGATGTAGGCGATCTCCTTGAGCTTGAGCGCGCCCTCCATGGCGGTCGGGTAGCCCACGTGGCGGCCCAGGAACAGCACGCTGGTGGCGTCCTTCATGTCCTGGGCGAGCTTCTCGACCTGCGCGGAGCTGTCCAGCACCTGCTGGATCTGCTCGGGGATCTGCTCGAGGTCGCCCATCAGCGCGGCGATCTCATCGGGGTAGAGGTTGCCGCGCACCTGCGCCAGGAACAGGCCCAGCAGGTAGCAGGCGGCGATCTGCCCCAGGTACGCCTTGGTGGAGGCGACGGCGATCTCGGGGCCCACGTGCAGGTACAGGGCGGCGTCGGACTCGCGCGGGATGGTCGAGCCGCGGGTGTTGCAGATCGCGATCACCTTGGCGCCCTGCTCGCGGGCGTGGCGCACGGCCATCAGGGTGTCCATGGTCTCGCCGGACTGCGAGATCGCGACCACGAGGGTCTTCTCGGTGACGACCGGGTCGCGGTAGCGGAACTCGTGGGCGAGCTCGACCTCGGTGGGGATGCGGCACCAGTGCTCGATGGCGTACTTCGCCACGGCGCCGGCGTTCGCGGCGGTGCCGCAGGCGACCACGACGATCTTGTCGACGCTGCGCAGCACGGAGGGATCGATGTCCATCTCGTCGAGCTTGAGGGAGCCGTCCTCGAGCCGGCCCAGCAGGGTGTCGGCCACGGCGCTCGCCTGCTCGTGGATCTCCTTGGCCATGAAGGACGGGTAGCCGCCCTTCTGCGCGGCCGCGGCGTCCCACTCGATCGTGTAGCGCTTGGCGTCGGTGACCTCGTGGCCCTCGAAGTCGAAGATGGCCACGTCGTCCGCGGTGACGGTGACGACCTGGTCCTGGCCGATCTCCAGGGCCTCCTTGGTGGAGTCCACGAAGGCGGCGACGTCGGAGCCCAGGAAGTTCTCGCCCTCGCCCAGTCCCACGACCAGCGGGGAGTTGCGGCGGGCGGCGACGACCGTGTCGGGGGCGTCCTGATGCACGGCGAGCAGGGTGAAGGCGCCCTCGAGCGAGGCGGCGGCGCGGCGCATGGCCTCGGTGAGGTCCCCGGCGGTCTCCATCTCGCGGGCCACCAGGTGGGCGGCGGCCTCGGAGTCGGTCTCGGAGGTGAAGGCGTACCCATCGGCCTCGAGCTCGGCACGCAGGTGGGCGAAGTTCTCGATGATGCCGTTGTGCACGACGGCGAGCTCGCCGTGGCGGCCGCCGAGGTGCGGGTGGGCGTTGGTATTGGTGGGGCCGCCGTGGGTGGCCCAGCGGGTATGGGCGATCGCGACGCGCCCGGTGGTCTCGGCGCCGCCCTCGAGGGCGGCACGGAGGTTCGCGAGCTTGCCCGCGCGCTTGGTGACGCGCACGGAGCCGTCATCGATCACGGCGACACCCGCGGAGTCATAGCCGCGGTACTCGAGGCGGGCGAGGCCCTGGAGGGCGACGTCCACGGGACGGGAGGAGGGGGCCTGGGCCTGCGGGCCTGCATATCCGACGATTCCACACATGCCGCTCACGCTAGTGATCCCGGCCGTGGATCTCGTCCTGCGGGCGGAATCCATGGGAGTCGTTCCTCACTGTGGTGGGGGCCCGTGCACGGGCCTGGCGGAACGTGCGCAGGGCCGGTCACATTCGCGCACAGGGCCTCGCAGGGTGCCGGGAGAATCCACGCCGTGTGCCGGAACGGCCCTCGGGGCCCACCCGAGAACTGCCTCCGAGTGCTCCGACCGGCGCCTCGGGAGGTCGCGCCGGTCTCATCTGACAGCTCGGTGGCGAGTTTCGGCTCGCAGTGCTGGAACAATCAGCGCTATGAAGGCCGCTTCAGCGTCGAGCACCGTCACCCCGTTCGAGGAGATCCCGCGGGATGACTGGGCCCGACTGTCCCAACAGACCCCGCTCCCGCTCTCCGAGGACGACGTCGTGCGCCTGCGCGGTCTCGGCGACCGGATCGACCTGCAGGAGGTCGACGCGGTGTACCGGCCGATCTCCCGCCTGCTCAACCTCCAGGTCGCGGCGGCGCAGAGCCTGCGGCGCGACCGTGAGGGCTTCCTCGCCCAGCCCCAGCAGCGCACCCCGTACATCATCGGGGTGGCCGGGTCCGTCGCGGTCGGCAAGTCGACGACCGCCCGCCTGCTGCGCGAGCTGATGGCACGCTGGCCCGAGACGCCGCGCGTCCAGCTCGTGACGACCGACGGGTTCCTGCTCCCGAATGCCGAGCTCGAGAACCGCGGGATCATGCACCGCAAGGGCTTCCCCGAGAGCTACGACCGCCGCAAGCTGCTGCGCTTCGTCTCCGACGTGAAGTCAGGGCAGGACAGGGTCGAGGCACCGGTCTACTCGCACCTGACCTACGACATCCTGAAGGACGAGAAGGTGGTCGTCGAGCAGCCCGACGTGCTCATCCTCGAGGGGCTCAACGTGCTGCAGCCGGCGCGCCCCCGCCGCGACGGGCGACTGGGCATGGCGGTCTCGGACTTCTTCGACTTCTCGATCTACGTGGACGCCCGTGCCGAGGACGTGCAGCGCTGGTACGTGGATCGGTTCCTGCAGCTGCGCCGCACCGCCTTCTCGGATCCGCGGTCCTACTTCCGCCGTTACGCGGACCTCACCGACGAGGAGGCCGTGCAGACCGCGCAGCGGATCTGGCGCACCATCAACGGCCCCAACCTCACCGAGAACGTGCTTCCCAACCGCGGCCGCGCCGATATCGTGCTGCGCAAGGACAGCCAGCACCGCGTGCACTCCGTGCTGCTGCGCAAGGTCTGAGTTGCTGCGCACGGTCTGACGCTCCCCTCGCCACGGGTCAAACGCACCGATTCCCCCGAAACGTGCCGCTGAGGACACGTTTCGAGGGAATCGCGAACAGCCGCAGCGGTCGCGAGCGCCAGACACTCGGGGGGCAGTCGCGAGCGCCAGACACCCCGGGGGCAGCCACGAGCGCCAGACCCCCCGGGGCGGTCACGAGCGCCAGACACCCGGGGGCAGCCACGAGCGCCAGATTCCCCGGAAACGTGCCGCTGACGAGACGTTTCCGAGGAATCGGGAGCGAGGCACCACGACAAGACACGGACTCCCCGGAAACGTGCCGCCGAGGACACGTATCCGGGGAATCCGAGGGAGGGGTCAGAGCCCCACGCGGTCGCGGACGACGGTGGCCAGGCGCTCGGCGATCGTGGACGCCGTCTCGTCGGACGGAGCCTCGACCATGACGCGCACGACGGGCTCGGTGCCGGAGGGGCGCAGCAGCACGCGGCCGGTCTCCCCCAGCTCCTGCTCGGCGGCGTCGATCGCGTCGGCGACCCCGCGGTCGATGGTGGCCTTGGCCTTGTCGACGTTCTTCACATTGATCAGGGCCTGCGGGAGGCGGGTCATGACGTCGGCGAGCTCGCGGGAGGTGCGGCCGGTCTCGGCCATCCGCTGCAGCAGGTGCAGGGCGGTCAGTTCGCCGTCGCCGGTGGTGGCGTGCTCGGCGATGATGACGTGGCCGGACTGCTCGCCGCCGATGGAGAACCCGCCGAGGTTCATCTCCTCGAGCACGTAGCGGTCCCCGACCCCGGTCTGGCCGAGGTGGATGCCGTGCTCGCGCATGGCCAGCTTGAGGCCGAGGTTGCTCATGACGGTGACCACGAGGGTGTCCTCGTGGAGGCGGCCGCGCTCCTTGAGGTCGAGCGCGAGGATCCCCATGATCTGGTCGCCGTCGATGATGTCGCCGTTCGCGTCGACCGCGAGGCAGCGGTCCGCGTCGCCGTCGAACGCCACGCCGATGTCGGCGCCGTGGGCGCGCACGGCGTCCTGGAGCGGGCCGAGGTGCGTGGAGCCGACGCCGTCGTTGATGAGGCCGCCGTCGCTGCGGTCGCCGATCACGTGCACGGTCGCGCCGGCGCGGCTCAGGGCCAGCGGACCGGTGACGCTCGCGGCGCCGTTGGCGCAGTCGGCGACGACGGTGAGGCCCTCGAGGGAACGGTCCAGGGTGCCCACGAGGTGCTGGACGTAGGCCTCGATCGCGCCCTCGTACGGGGTGATCGTGCCGACGTCGGTTCCCTGCGGGCGCTCCCACTCCTCGCCGAGGCGCGCCTCGATGGCGTCCTCGACCTCGTCGGGCAGCTTGGTGCCGCCGCGCGCGAAGAACTTGATGCCGTTGTCCGGGTGGGGGTTGTGGGAGGCGGAGATCATCACGCCGAGGTCCGCCCCGGTGGACTGCACGAGGAACGCGAGACCGGGGGTGGGCAGCAGGCCTGCGTCCTCCACGTCGACCCCGGCGGAGGCCAGCCCGGCGCACACGGCGGCGGAGAGGAAGTCGCCGGAGGGACGCGGGTCGCGGGCGACGATGGCGCGCGGGCGGGAGCCGTTGAAGGCGCCCAGGGTGCCCAGCACGTGGGCCGCGCCCACGGAGAGCTCGACCGCGAGCTCCGCGGTGATGTCGCCGTTCGCGCGTCCGCGCACTCCATCGGTTCCGAACAGTCGTGCCACAGGGTTCTCCTCACGAGACGGGTTGCATCGTCCTGGCAGGGACGCGAAAGGTGCGATCCGGGCCGGACATTCGCTGTGAGACTACCCGCTGAGGGGGCGTCGACCCGTCACCGGTGGGCTGTCGACGATACTTTGGTAGCTATGCCTGATCCTGTCCTGCTCCCCCGTCTGCTGCCGTCGGCCATCAGCCACCACGTCGGTGACCGGTCCGCCGGTCGCGGGCTGCACCGCGCGCGGGCCGGCCGCGTCGAGGGCCTCGCCTGGGATCCCGACACCTCGATGGTCTCGGCGACGGTCACGGACGACGCGGGCACGGTGCAGCGATCGCAGGCGCTGCTGGACGAGTACGCCGAGGACTCCGTCTCACGGCGATTCCTGCCGTCGGCCCCCGGAGGGCTCTGGCGACCGCGGGGATCGCAGTGCAGCTGCCCCGCCGACGGCAGCTGCGAGCACGTCGCCGCGATGCTCTACCGGCTCAACGACCTCGGCGACCGCGCCGAGAAGTCCGCTCCCCCGGCGGAATGGCGCAGCGTGCTGCGGCCCCTGCTGACCTCAGGGAGCTCGGGCGGCACGAGCTCTGCGGACGGCTCCGCCCCGACGGGTTCTGCCGGTGCTGCGGGCACGGCTCCGCGACCGCTGGCGATCCGCTTCGATCTCGAGGCCGGCGCCCCGGGCACGGCGGCATCCCGCCAGAGCCGCGAGCCCGCCACGGCGGCGGACCTCGAATCCGGGGCCGACCTGTGGCTGGGGCTGCGCCCGCTCACCCGTGGCCGCAAGGGCACCTGGATCAAGGGCGAGCTCTCCTGGCGCAACTTCGAGGGGCGGCTGCTGGGACGCGAGTACGACGCCGTGCAGGCCGAGGCGCTCACCCGGGTCTTCGCCTCGGCCTCCACCGAGCGCTCCTACTCCAGCGGTGCGATCGACCACCTGTGGGTGAACACGATCACCTCGCCGCTGCTGTGGCAGTCCCTGGTGCACGCACGCGACGCCGGCATCGAGTTCCTCCCTGGCTCCGGGCTGACCTCGATCACCCTGCTCGGCAGCGCCGATGCGGGCCTGGATCTGCAGGTGGCCGACGAGTCCCAGGACCTCGAGGTGCGCCCCCGCATCGACCTCGAGGGCGAGCGCGCCCCCGGGGCCCGGCTGCTGGGCGCGGCCGGGGTGCTCGACGTCGAACCGCACGGCGCCGACGCCCTCGCCGCGCGCATCGCCCCGCTCGGGAACCCCGTGCCGCGGGCGCTGCGCACCCTCCTCCAGCGCCGCCGCCCGTTGCGCGTCCCCGCCGCGGACCGCGAGGCGTTCCTCGAGATCGCCTACCCTCAGCTGCGCTCCCGCACCACCGTGACCAGCCTCGACGGGAGCGTTCCACTGCCGGCGGCTCGTCGCCCCACCCTGCGGCTCACGGCCTCCTATGCCTCCGGTGACCGCCTCACCCTGCGCTGGTCGTGGCACTACCACGATCCCGACCGGATCCTGCCGATCGATCAGCGCCAGGGCGCGCACCGCGACGTCGCCCACGAGGAGGAGGTGATCGCGGCCGCCATGACGCTGTGGCCGACGGCCGGCTCCGAGTCCCCTGATCTGCTCAGCGGCCCCGACACCGCGCTCTTCTCCGAGCACGTGCTCGACCAGCTGGACGAGATGGACCATGTCGAGACCGAGGTGGTCGGCACCCGCCACGAGTACCGCGAGCTCGACGGCGCCCCGAAGGTGCGGGTCACCCAGCAGGCCTCCCCGGGGAAGCACGACTGGTTCGATCTCGGCTTCGAGGTCACCATCGAGGGCCGCACGATCCCCTTCCCCTCGCTGTTCATCGCCCTCGCCCGCGGCCGCAGCACGCTGCTGATGCCGGACAAGACGTACTTCTCCCTCGAGCATCCCGCCTTCGACAGCCTGCGCGAGCTGATCCGTGAGGGCGAGGCGCTCGCGGAATGGGAGCCCGAGCGCCAGAGCATCAGCCGCTTCCAGGTCGAGATGTGGAACGACCTCGAGGAGATGGCCGACGAGGTCGACGAGAGCGCCGACTGGGATCGCACCGTCGGCCGCCTGGCAGAGCTGCCGCGTGCTGCCGCGCCCGCCCTCCCGGCCGGGCTGGACGCAGACCTGCGCCCCTATCAGCACGACGGCTTCGCCTGGCTGGCCGCGCTGTTCTCGCTCCGGCTCGGCGGCGTGCTCGCCGACGACATGGGCCTGGGCAAGACGATCCAGACCCTCGCGCTGATCGCCCATGCCCGCGCAGCCGACCCGGACGCGCCGCCGTTCCTGGTGGTCGCACCGTCCTCGGTGCTGCCTGTGTGGCGGCGCGAGGCGGAGCGCTTCACGCCCTCCCTGGACGTGCGGATGCTGGACCGCACCAGCGCGAAGCGCTCGACCGATCTCGCCTCCCAGCTCGCCGGGGCGGACGTGGTGGTCACGAGCTATGCCGTGCTGAGGATCGACGAGGAGCTCTTCGCCGCGCAGACCTTCCAGGGCTTCGTGCTCGACGAGGCGCAGTTCGTGAAGAACCGCCGCTCCCGCACCCACCGGGCCGCCAAGGGCGTCCGCGCCGATTTCCGTCTGGCGATCACGGGCACCCCGATGGAGAACTCCCTGGACGATCTGTGGTCGATCTTCGACCTGGTGGCCCCCGGGCTGCTGGGCGGCGCGAACGGATTCCGGCAGCGGTACACGATGCCGATCGAGACCGGGGAGCACCCGGAACGCATGGAGCTGCTGCGCCGGCGCGTGCGGCCCTTCCTGCTGCGGCGCACCAAGGAGCTCGTCGCCACCGAGCTGCCGCCGAAGCACGAAGAGGTGCTCACGGTGACGCTCGGCCAGGAGCATCGTGCCGTCTACGACTCCGTGCTCCAGCGTGAGCGCAAGAAGGTCCTCGGTCTCATCGAGACGGATCTGGACCGGCAGCGGTTCGTCGTGTTCCGCTCCCTGACCCTGCTGCGGATGATGGCGATCGATCCGTCGCTGGTGGATGCGGAGGCCTACGCCGACGTGCCCAGCTCGAAGCTCGAGGCCCTGTTCGACCGGCTCGAGGAGGTGGTCGGGGACGGCCACCGCGTGCTGCTGTTCAGCCAGTTCACCTCCTACCTGGATCGGGTCGCCGCAGAGCTCTCCGCACGCGGCGTCGGCTATGCGCATCTGGAT
Source organism: Brachybacterium tyrofermentans (assembly GCF_039526165.1). Taxonomy (NCBI): domain Bacteria; kingdom Bacillati; phylum Actinomycetota; class Actinomycetes; order Micrococcales; family Dermabacteraceae; genus Brachybacterium; species Brachybacterium tyrofermentans. The sequence continues at coordinate 136,334 of NZ_BAAAIR010000048.1, read as the reverse complement.
GGTTCGACCAGGGACCGCGACGGTGCCGTGTCCGGGTTCCGCGATGGCGACGCCCCCGTCTTCCTCATCTCCCTGAAGGCGGGCGGCTTCGGCCTGACCCTGACCGAGGCCGACTATGTGTTCCTGCTGGACCCGTGGTGGAACCCCGCCGCCGAGGCGCAGGCCGTGGACCGCGCGCACCGGATCGGCCAGGACCGCCAGGTCATGGTGTACCGGATGGTCGCCGAGGACACGATCGAGGAGAAGGTGCTGGCGCTGCAGCAGCGCAAGGCCGAGCTTTTCGACGCCTTCACCGACGGCGGGGAGGCCTTCCGCTCCGCCGTCACGGCCGACGACATCCGCGAGCTGCTCAGCTGACCCCGTCCTTCCAGGCGAGCGGCGAGGCGGCGTAGACGCCGACGGGCAGGTCGAGGGTGGATCCGTCGATCCGCAGCGGCGGCGGCACGGCGTCCAGGCGCAGGGCGCCCGATGTCGTGGCCACGAGCGGGACGGCCAGCTCCGCCGCCCGCTCAGCAGGAGGCTCCGGAGCCTCGAGCAGCGTTCGGGCGGCGCCGAGCAGGCTGAGATGGAACGTCGCGGCCCGGGACCGCGCCAGGGCGGTCAGCACCTGCGCCGCCAGGAGGTGGCCGGTGGCGTGATCGAGAGCCTGGACCGGCAGAGCTCCGGGCCGCCCGTCCGCGCCGCAGGCGTCGGCGATCCCGGTGGCGGCCTGCACGATGGAGTCGAAGCCGGGCCTGTTCCCCCAGGGCCCAATCTCACCCCAGGCCGAGAGGGAGACGAGGACGGCGGTGGGGGCGAGCTCCTCGAGGTCCTCGGTGCCCAGACCGTGCGCTGCCAGCGCTCCGGGTCGGTAGCCGTCGAGGACCACATCGGCCCCGGCGGCGAGGGCCCTCACCTGCTCGGCGCTCTCGCGCAGGTCCACCTCGGCGGAGCGTTTGCCCATCCCGGTGGACAGGTGCTGGTCCAGGATCTCGGGACGCTGCGGCGGATCGATCCGCAGCACGTCGGCCCCGAGGGCGGCGAGCAGCTGGGACCCCGTCGGCCCGGCGATCACGCGGGTCAGGTCGAGCACCCGCACGCCGCGCAGCAGGCCCGGCGAGGCCGGTCCACGGCCTGCGGCGGGCACCCCGCCTGCCGCGCTCACGCCGCCGCTCCTCCCGAGATCAGGCCGCTCACCACGGTCCGCGACGTCCGCCCAGGGGGCGTCCGACATCGCCCGGGACTGCGGGTGCCGCTGCCACTCCTCGCGGGTGCGCACGGCCACCGCGATGCCACCGGCGGCAGCGATCTGCTCCTCGATCTCGGCGGCGTCGCGTCGGGCGCACTCGCGCTCCAGGCCCGCACGGTCCTCGATCCCGAGCACGGAGCGGATCACGGCGGCGTGGTGGGGATAGTTGCCGTGCAGACGCACCCAGCCGTCCCGCGCGGCGACGACGCCGGACAGCTCCGCCCAGGCGGCAGGCGCCCGGCCGTCGACCCGGAGGTGATCGACTGCGGCGAAGGAGGCGGCGACGAGCTCGGGCGTGGTATCGATCGCGAGGTCGAGACCACGAGCGACGGCGAGCTCCCCGGCGGCGTCACGGGCCGCGGTGACAGCGGACCAGGCCAGGCGCTCGACATCGAACGGCCCCTCCCACCAGCGACGCGGCATCGGCTCCATGGCGGAAGCCTATCGGGAGCTCATCCCTCGTCGGCCGCCGTGAGGACGAGCGGGCGCACGCCCGCCGAACACGACGATGCCCCCGACCCGGAGGTCGAGGGCATCGTGCATCACGCAGGAAGGGTGCGGAGCAGTGCTCCGCGACCGATCAGCGCTTGGAGTACTGCGGAGCCTTGCGGGCCTTCTTCAGACCGGCCTTCTTGCGCTCGATGATGCGCGGGTCGCGCTTCAGGAAGCCAGCCTTCTTGAGGGTGGCGCGGTTGGCCTCCTCATCGATCTGGTTCAGCGCGCGGGACACACCGAGGCGCACGGCGCCGGCCTGTCCGGACGGGCCGCCGCCGTGGAGGCGGACCCAGACGTCGAAGCGTCCCTGGAGATCGAGGACCGTGAACGGGTCGTTGATCTCCTGCTGGTGCAGCTTGTTCGGGAAGTAGTCATCGATGGCGCGGCCATTGATGATCCACTGGCCGGAGCCGGGGACCAGGCGCACGCGGGCGATGGCCTGCTTGCGACGGCCGGTGCCGTAGCCCGGCTCGATCGCCGACTGGCCGCCGCCGACGGCGGACTCGCCGGTCGACTCGGTGGTGAAGCTCGAGGGAGCGGACTCGTCGGTCACGGTCTCGAGGTTCTCGGTGGTATCGGGGGTGGTGGTCTCAGTCACGGTTCTCCTTGGTTCGTCCGTGCGGCAGGGCGGAGTGGCGGGGCACCCGCTTACTGCGCCACCTGATCAATGGTGAAGGGGACGGGCTGCTGAGCGGTGTGGGGGTGCTCGGCGCCCGAGTAGATCTTCAGCTTCTTGATCTGCTGATCAGCAAGCTTGTTCTTGGGGAGCATGCCTCGGATGGCCTTCTCCACGGCGCGCTCGGGGTTCTTCTCGAGCAGCTCGGAGTAAGGGACGCTCCGGAGGCCGCCGGGGTAACCGGAGTGGCGGTACGCCAGCTTGGCGTCCCGCTTGTTGCCGGTCAGGGCGACCTTGTCAGCGTTGATGATGATTACGAAGTCGCCTGCATCCATGTGGGGTGCGAAGACCGGCTTGTGCTTTCCGCGGAGGAGCTGTGCAGCCTGGGAAGCGAGCCGGCCGAGGACGACATCGTTTGCGTCAATGACGTACCAGGAACGCTCGACATCGCCGGGCTTCGGGGTGAACGTACGCACTCGTGCCTTCTTCTCTCGTCATGGTGCCCGGGCGGCAGATCGCCGACCAGGCACGGTTCGATGGACCGTGGGCACGCTTCCTTCGGGTAAAAGCATGGCCCTGTTGCTGCACCCGGACCGCTCCGCTGACTATGCGACGGCGGTCCTGGATGTGTGTGAGATGCCCTGACGCGCCGGACGTGAGAGAACGGCTGCGGGTTGGGCACACATCGAGGCACAACGACCGCTAACAATAGTTCCCGCACGGAGCCAGCGTCAACGCGGGGAGGGCCAGCAGGGTGTGATCTCCGGCTCCCGTCCGTCGCTCGCCAGGCACTCATCCGACGCCGGTGGCGGGCCCGCTGTGCACTCAGACCCGTCGGGCCCGTGCGATCGCGGCGCGCGCGGCGAGCTCCTCGTCGGGCGGATAGGCCACGTGGTCGAGCGTGAGGCCCTGGGGCGGGCAGATCGGTGCGGACCCGGTGCCGTCGCGGGTCGCCGCGTCCCGGGTGCGGGCCGCCAGGACGCCGGCGGGCCAGTCGATGTCGCGCCGCCCCTCACCCACGCCGATCATGGCGCCCACCAGGGAGCGCACCATGTGATGGCAGAAGGCATCCGCGATGACCGTCGCGACGATCAGGCCTTCGTCGGCGCGCCCTTCCCCCGGGCGCTCCCAGCTCAGCTCCCGCAGCGTCCGGATGGTCGTCGCCCCCTCGCGCGGGCGGCAGAAGGAGAGGAAGTCGTGCTCGCCCAGCAGGGTGCGGCTGGCGCGGTTCATCGCGTCGACGTCCAGGGGGCGGCGGTGGCGCAGCACGTCCCGGCGCAGCGGGTCATGCGTGGCCGGGCCGTCGGAGAGCCGATACCGGTACCGCCGCCACAGGGCCCCGAAGCGGGCATCGAAGTCGAGCGGGACCTCGCGGGCGGCGTGCACGACGATGTCGCGGGGCAGCACCCCCGCGAGCCGGGTCACGAGCGCCTCCTCGGGCCGACGGTCCGAGCGCCCCGGCAGGGTGGCGAGGATCGAGCGCGGCACGTCGAGGTGGCAGACCTGACCGCGGGCGTGGACGCCAGAGTCTGTCCGGCCGGCGACGGTCACGCGCAGCGGCACGCGGGCGATCTGTGCCAGGGCCCTCTCGAGCTCGCCCTCCACGGTGGGATGCCCCGGCTGTGCGGCCCAGCCGTGATACCCGGTGCCGTCATAGGAGAGGTCCAGACGCAGTCTCGCGGTCGTCGCCGGATCGGCGCGCCGTCGCATCACCAGGTCATCGGCCCCCGCCGGAACGGTCCAGTCCACCGGGGTCGCGGTATTCACCGGGGTCGCGGACGCGGCAGGGTCCGGGGGAACAGCAGGCATGGCCCTGATCGTAGCGGTGGGCACCCGAAGTCAGTGTCGGCGGTCGACTGACGTCCGTGGCGCTAGGCGCGGCACTGCGCCCGAGCTAGGCTGGTCTCACATTTTCTGGCCCAGGCGGTTCGCTGCCGACGGTGCCGGACCCCGGCGTCAGCACGTCTGACGCGCCCGGGTAGGACGACTATCCCTACCGGAGCGCGCCATGACCCCACAGACCATCGCCTACGTCGACGGAGCCCAGATGCTCTACCGGGCCGAGTTCGGGTTCCCGACCCGGATACGCACCCGCCGTGGACAGGACATCACCGGCACCTTCGGCTTTCTCGCCCTGATGAGACAGGCCCTGCACCGCTCACCTGTCGCACCCACCGATGCGCTCGTGATCTTCGATGCGGACGCCCGGTCTCCACGCACGCAGCTCGACGCCCGGTACCGCGCTGAGCGCCGAGCCGAGCCCCCGGACAGCCCGAGCAACCCGTTCCGTCACCTGCCTGCCATCCTGCGCGCCCTCAACCATTGGGGGATCACCCACGTCACCCATGACGCTTCTGAGGCCGACGATGTGATCGCGACCCTCGTGGATCGCGATCGCGTCGCGGGCCGCCGATCCATCGTGATCAGCAGGGATAAGGACTTCCATCAACTTCTGCAGGGCGCCGTCCACCAATGGGACTCTGCGCAGGGCCTGCGCCGCGGATGGATCACGGAGAACACCGTGGTCGAGCGATACGGGATCCACCCTTCACGCTGGTGCGACTATGTCGCTCTCGTCGGCGATCGCGCGGACAGCATGCCCGGGGTCCGCGGGGTGGGCCCGGTTACCGCGCGACGGCTTCTGGACGAGGGCCGTTCGCTCGACGACATCAGCCAGGAGCTCTCCCCCGCCGACCACCTCGATGCGCTCCGCCAACGCGGTCTCCATCGCCTGGATCGACAGGTTCCCCTGCCCGCAACAGCACCGTCTCCACTTCCGGTCGACGGGTTGCTCCGGGCTGCAGCCGTGCTGGAGGCCTTGTCGCTCTGGGACGCCCCGTACCCCTGAGGAACCGTGTTCCGATGACCCGGAATGCCGGAGTGCGGGCACTTCTCCGGCGACGGTGGCCCGCTCGGTACCCTGACCGCGTGAAGATCCTCGTCATCGGTTCCGGAGGCCGCGAGCACGCGATCATTCGTCGTCTCGCCGCCGACCGCCCCGCCCCTGAGCTCCATGCTGCTCCCGGCAATCCCGGGATCGCGCAGCTCGCCACCTGCCACGACATCTCCGTCGATGACCTCGACGGCCAGGTGCGGCTCTCCCAGGAACTGGCCCCCGATCTCGTCGTGGTCGGCCCCGAGGCCCCGCTGGTCGCGGGCAGCGCGGACCGGCTGCGGGAGGCGGGCTTCGCGGTGTTCGGCCCGTCGGCCGCCGCCGCGGTCCTCGAGGGCTCGAAGTCGTGGGCGAAGGAGATCATGGCGGCGGCCGGCGTGCCGACCGCCGCCTCCGTGACCGTGACCGCGCCCGACCAGCTCGACGCGGGACTGGACCGCGTGAACCCGCTCGGCGATGTGCCGTTCGTGGTCAAGGCCGACGGCCTCGCCGCCGGCAAGGGCGTCGTGGTCACCTCCGATCGCGCGGCCGCCGTCGAGCACGGCGAGGCGGTCCTGGACGCCGGCGGTTCCGTGGTGCTCGAGGAGTACCTCGACGGCCCCGAGGTGTCGCTGTTCTGCGTGAGCGACGGGACCCGCGTGGTCCCGCTCGCCCCGGCTCAGGACTTCAAGCGGGCCCTGGACGACGACGAGGGCCCCAACACCGGCGGCATGGGTGCCTACTCACCGCTGCCCTGGGCTCCCGAGGGACTGGTCGACGAGGTCATCAGCACAGTCGCCCAGCCCACGATCGACGAGCTCGCCGCACGCGGCATCCCCTTCATCGGAGTGCTGTACTGCGGCCTGGCGATCACCTCGCGCGGCATGCGAGTGGTCGAGTTCAACGCCCGCTTCGGCGACCCCGAGACGCAGGTCGTGCTCGAGCGCCTGGCCTCCCCCTTCGCCCCGCTGCTGCTCGCCGCCGCCCAGGGCGACCTGAGCACCGCGCCAGCGCCGCAGTGGCACGACGCCGCCGCCGTGACCGTGGTGGTCGCCTGCTCCGGATATCCCGCAGCGGCCCGCACCGGCGATGTCATCGCCGGGATCGAGGCCGCCGAGATGCTCGGCACGCACGTGATCCATGCCGGCACGGTCCGCCGCACCGAGGACGGCGCGCTGCTCAGCAGCGGCGGCCGGGTGCTGTCCGTCGTCGCCTCCGGCGCGGACCTCGAGGAGGCTCGTGTCCTCGCCCTCGCGGGCGCCGAGGCGATCGCCCTCGACGGGTGCCAGCACCGCCACGACATCGCCCGCACCGCCGCTCGGGACGCCCGGGACGCGCTGAGCGCGTCGAGCGCGCAGCACAGCCCCGACGCGCACCCGGCACCCACCCCTGACGACGGAGCCTCCGCATGAGCACCACCACCGCCACTCCCCTGATCGAGGCCCCCGATCTCCCGGGCTGGGACCACGTCGTCTCCGGGAAGGTCCGCGAGCTGTATGTCCCCGCCGGCACCGACCCGTCGGCCGCTGCCGAGGTGCTCGTGGTCGCGACCGATCGCATCAGCGCCTATGACCACTCCCTCCAGCCCGGCATCCCGGACAAGGGCCGGGTGCTCACGGCGATCAGCACGTTCTGGTTCGAGCAGCTGGCGGACATCGTCCCGAACCATGTGATCTCCGCGAGCGACGTGCCGCAGGCCGTCGCCGGGCGGGCGCTGCGCTGCCAGGGCCTGGACATGGTGCCGCTGGAGTGCATCGCCCGCGGCTATCTCACCGGATCGGGTCTGGCCGACTACCGCGCCGGCGGCTCCGTCGGCGGCCACGTGCTGCCCGGCGGTCTGGTGGAGGCCTCGCGCCTGGACCCCGCCATCTTCACGCCGTCCACGAAGGCCGAGGCCGGCGAGCACGACGAGAACATCACCGTCGCCCAGGCCCGCGACCTGTTGGGGTCCGAGCTCACGGATGATCTGGAGGAGCTCACGCTCGCCGCCTACGAGAAGGCGCGGACGATCGCCGCCGAGCGCGGCATCCTGCTCGCCGACACCAAGTTCGAGTTCGGCCACTCGCGCACCGACGGCACCCTGATGCTGGGCGACGAGGTGCTCACCCCCGATTCGAGCCGCTTCTGGTCCGCGGACACCTACGTCGAGGGCCGCACCCAGCCCAGCCTGGACAAGCAGTTCGTACGGGACTGGCTGACCTCCCGCGCCTCGGGCTGGCACAAGGGCTCGAACACTCCCCCGCCCGAGCTGCCCGCCGAGGTCATCGACCAGACCCGGGCACGCTACGTCCAGGCCTACGAGCGGCTCACCGGCCGGTCCTTCTGACCCGCTGAGCAGCCCGAACCCTCGGGATCAGCTGAGCACCACCACGGTTCCGATCGCTGTCGCCACGGCGACCGCGAGCAGCAGGTCCGCCCGATCGCACGGGACCGGGCGCCAGATCGTGCGCGGCCCCTCGCCGAGCCCCCGGGACTCGAGGGCGAAGGCGAGACGTTCCGCGCTGCGGATCGCGTCGACCAGCAGGGAGAAGGCGCACCGCACGAGCTGCCGGGGGCGGAGCCTGCCCACCGTGCCGTCCGTCCGCACCGGCAGGCGCGCCCGATGGGCACGCGTGATCGTCGCCCAGCGCGAGGGCAGATCATCCAGAAGCCTCCGGCCGGCCAGCAGGGCATAGGCGTACCGGGCCGGCAGGCGGGCATGCTGCTGCAGGCTCACCATCGTGCGGCGCGGATCGGTGGCGCGGGCCACGGCGAGCGCCCCGAGCCCGATCACCAGGGCACGCAGGGCGAGCGCCGTTCCCAGCACGAGCCCCTCCTGCGTGACCCGTACCGGCAGCTCGGGCCACGGTTCGCGACCGGGCCGGCTGAGCACGTTGACCGTGAACACCCCCACGGCGAACACCATGAAGGGCACCTGCCCCCGCAGCAGCGCGAGCGGCCGCATCCGACAGCCGGCGAGCGTCGCCGCCATGAGCAGCACGTACAGCGCGACCAGCGGCACCGGGTCGGTCAGCGCGATGCACACGATGCTCAGCGCCGTGAGCAGGCCGAGCAGCACGGTCGGGTTGCGTCGGGACAGCCAGCCGTGCGGCACGAGAGGCGGGTCGGCCGTGCCCGCTCCTCCCCTGTCCTCGCCGGCGCGCTCTCCCCGGTCGTCGCGCTCGGGCCTGCCCGTCTCCGCCGAGGGGGACGCGACGAGCCCGGCCCGACGCAGCAGGTCCGCGTCGGCCAGCAGCTGCGCCGGTGGCATCGGACCGTGCACGCGACCATCGGCGAGCACCGCCACGGCGTGCGCCTGCTCGACGGCCCGCAGATCATGGGTGGTCATGACTACGGCGCGCCCGTTCGCCGCGCTCTCCCGCAGGAGCTCGTGCACGGAGTCCTGGGCCGCCTGATCCAGCCCGAACCCGGGTTCGTCGGCCAGGAGCACGGGGCGGCCGGTGAGCAGCATCGCGCCGAGGGAGAGTCGCCGCTGCTGCCCGCCCGAGAGCCGGTAGGGGCTCGCCTCCGCCCGGTCATCCAGCGCGAGCTGCTCCAGCATCTCGCCCACCGCGGCCTCCTCCGCGCCGGACGCCCGGAGCTCTCCGACCACGGTGGAGCTGATGAACTGGGCCTCGGGACGTTGGAAGACCAGTCCGGCTGCGGCGCCGGAGATGGCGCCTGCATGGGGCTGGTCCAGTCGCGCGAGGGCGGTCAACAGGGTGGACTTGCCGGAACCGTTGCGGCCGACGACCGCCAGCACCTGACCGGATCGCACCTCGAGGTCGACGCCCTCGAGCAGTCGCCGGCCCTCGTAGCCGAGCGCGACCCCGTCCGCGGTCAGCAGCGGTCTGCCCGGGTCGGCCGCACGGCCCGGCGCCACCGTCTCCTCAGGGGTCTGCTCCTGCTCAGAGGCCCGGGATCCTCGCGGCGCAGCAGGCGGAATGCCGGCCGGGGTCGCTGCCTCGGCTGGCTCGTCGAACGATTCCTCGGGCGGCCTCTCGAGCATTCTGTTGAGCGATCGCTCGAGGTCGCGAGGAAGCCAGCATCCTTCCGCGCGCAGCGTCGCCCCGTGCCGGAGGAGCACCTCGTGCGTCGGCCCGTCGGCGAGGACCCGCCCGGAGCGATCCAGCGCGATCGTGCGCGGAGGGAGGGCGGCGAGGCCGTCTGCGCCCGCCCACTCGTCGAGACGGTGCTCGACGAGGATCGCCGCGGTCTCTCCGTCCTGCAGGGCCGCCTGGACGCTCCCACGCACCGCGGCGATGCCGCCCGCATCGAGCATCGCGGTGGGTTCATCGAGCAGGAGGAGCCGGGGCTCTGCGGCGAGCACCGCGGCGAGTGCGGCGCGCTGCAGCTGCCCGCCCGAGAGGGTCGAGGCCTTCCGGGATGCGAGGCCTTCGGCGCCGGCGGCAGTCAGCGCCGCGTGCACCCGACCCCCGATCTGTGGGGCCGGGACCTGACGGTTCTCCAGCGGCAGGGCCACGTCGTCGGCCACATCAGGCAGGCAGACCCCGCTGGCCGGGTCCTGCCCGAGATAGCCGACCGTGCGCGAGGCCGCGACCACACCGTCGGCCACCGGGTCGATCCCGCCCACGCGGATGCTCCCGGTGACGCGGCCGTGCTGGTGCGAGGGGATCGCGCCGGCGAGGGTGCGTAGCAGCGTCGACTTCCCGGCCCCGCTCGGGCCGATCAGCAGCACGTGGTCCCCGGCCGCGAGGGTGCCGCTCCACGGTCCGACCCCGTCCCCCGAGGGCAGCACCACCTCGAGGTCCTCTGCCTCGAGGAGTGAGGCAGAGGGGGTCGCGGTGGTGGAGTTCGAGGTGGCGAAGTTCGCGGTGGAGCGGTTCGAGGTGGAGGCGACCGCGCCCCTCGACTCGCCGTGCGTGGTCTCAGCGGACACGTCGCTCCACGACGTCCTGCGCCTCGTGCGGTGCGGCGCCGATCGCGAAGTCGTCGAGCACTCCCGTGCGCCGCAGCGCACCGACGATGGTCTTCGCGAGCAGCCCGCCGAGAACGATCCCCGAGAGCACCTGCACGCCCAGGCGCAGCTCGAGCAGATCCTGCCCGTACCAGCCCATCCGATATGCGGTCCAGAAGAACACGAGCGCGGCGCCGAAGGCGCCCGAGGCGGCGAACACGCCCCAGCCGAAGCGACGGTACCGGGTCAGGGCGAAGGGCAGCTCGCTGCCGATCCCCTGCAGCAGCGCCGAGAGCACCAGCAGCGGGCCGACGGGGCTGCCCAGGAACACCACCTCGACGACCGCCGCGATCAGCTCGGCGAGGATGCCGCTGCCGGGCCGTCGGAGGATCGCCACGGCGATCGGGCCGACGAGCAGCCAGGACCCGAACAGGACGTGCTGGGCGAGGTCGCCCGCGGGGCCCATGGCGATCGCAAGGCCGTTCCATGCCTGGACGAAGACCCAGTACAGGAAGCCGAACACGACGCCGAGCACGACGACCAGCACGATCTCCCGCAGGGTGAAGCGGGACCGCCTGCGGGTCGGGCCCGCCTGCACCGCGGTCATCGGGTCACCTCGTCCAGGGTGCGCGTGGCGTGCGAGGGGCTGTTCAGCGAGATCGTGAGGTGGCTGGTCACGTGCTGGACGCTGCGTCCCACCAGCAGCCATCCGGCGATCGCGGTGGCCAGGACATCGCCGACGTCGCCCTCGAGGCGGGTCACGAAGTGCTCGGATCCGCGGAAGGTGCCCAGCTCGCGGGCGTGGTCGATCGCGGCGTAGATGTCCCGCATGTGGTCCGGGAGCGTCCCGTCGGCGAGAACCTGGTCGGCCAGTGGGTACAGCGCCCATTCCGCCGAGGCGTAGCGGCCCGTACGGCGGGGCTCGGGGACCTCCACGCCGCGGGGCCCGGCACCGCCGGGCAGCTCGCAGGCCACCTCTCCCGGGCATCCCCGGGACAGCAGCACGGAGATCGTGGCGTGGTGCTCGGTGCGGGCGAGATCCTCGGCGAGGTCGATGAGATAGCGCTGCAGGTGCGCCTCGTGGCCGCCGACGTAGGTGGAGACGTCCCCGGTCTCGCGCACGAGGCCGGTGTCGTCGAGGCGGGAGAGGATGCCGCGCAGGAGCGACGCGTAGTCGTCGGCCATCACGGCGGCGCTCACCCGGGCGCCGACGCCGAAGCCGAGCGGGGTCGCGGTGGGGTCGGCGGCGTGTTCCGTGGGATTCGCGGCGTTCTCCGTGGGATCCGCGGCGTTCTCTGCGGGATCCGTCGCGTTCTCTGCGGGAGCGGAAGCGGGCCCCGAGGCGGCAGGAGGAACGCTCCCGGGAACAGGGGGTGGGAAGGAGACGATCATGGTCCGTGCCTTTCACGAAGGGCACGGGCACACGGCGGATCTCGCCCGGCGGAGCTCCCTGCGCCGGCATGATCCGGGTCAGGTTCTACGGTCGGAGTTGGAGAACTCCCTCTCAGCCCGGCCTACCGGACTCCCGTGCACGGGGCCACTGTAGACGGCACCGTGGGCTCGCCGACCATCACGTCCACGGCGCCCGGCGCCCGCATGGTCGTGGACGCGGGCGCGGGCGTAAGTCGTGGGTGCTGTCGCGGTCGAGGTCCAGAGCTCAGTGCTCAGAGCTCAGAGCTCAGAGCTCGACGATGCCGTCCTCCGGCCAGTCGCGCACCTCGGTGCTCTCGGGCGAGAGCGCACCCGACTGGCGCAGGAAGATCGGTCGACCCGCGGCGCTGGCCACCGCGTCGTGGACCGGCAGGGCCACGCGCGGGCGCACCGCACGCAGGAAATCGATGGTCTCGGACATCTTGGACCACGGCGCCACCACGGCGAAGGCCAGGGCGTCGATCCCATGGAACTCCTGCAGTGGCTCCAGGGAGTCCCCCGTGATCCCGAGCTGCGGCCCGCCTCCGGCGGAGAGCACGAGGCCCACGTTGCCCACGCGCGGGATATCGGGATGGATGATCGCGTGCTGACCGCCCGCCGCCGCGATCCGCAGCGCCTCGTGCCCGTCCAGCGCCGGGAACTCATGGGCCTCGCCCGCGCTGAGCGGCAGCAGGCGCTCGGTCGAGATCGCGGCGCCGTCCTCGCTGCTCTCGGCGAGCTGCGCGGCGGTCTCCGGCTCGGCGATCACGACCGCCTGCGCACTCGCGCCCAGGACGTGGTCCAGCAGGCCGCGATCGAGATGATCCGGATGCTGATGCGTGATGGCGACGGCGTCGACGCCCGCGAGCACCTCGTCATCCAGCGTTCGCACGGCGTCGGCGCTGAAAGTCCCAGGGTCCACGAGGACCCGCCGCCCGGCCATCTCGACGAGCAGGCAGGAGTGGACGAGGTGACGGATCTTCATAGCTGCCTCCAGGGTCTGCGGAATCGGATGCCCCCACCGTACGACCACGGGACCACCACGCCAATGCCCTGCGGAGACGGCTCGGCTCCCTTGCCGATCCAGCTCGATTCCCCTGTACAGCCGGCACGACTTCCCTGCCGATCCCTCTCGGTACTCCGGCGGATCCGGATCACGTGGGCACTCCCCCGCCGAATGCCCCCGGCTCGGTACGATGGGGGCGTCGGCACCGATCCGTCGGTGAGCCCGGGAGCTTCTCCCGCCCCGCCCTGCAGAATCATCCCGTCCGGCCCGCCCCGAGCGCGGCCGTCGTCCTCCAGGAGAACGCCCATGCCCCGCGTCGTGGTCCATGTCATGCCGAAGCCGGAGATCCTCGACCCCCAGGGCAAGGCCGTCGCCGCGGCCCTGCCCCGCCTGGGCTTCGAGGGCATCAGCTCCGTGCGCCAGGGCAAGCGGTTCGAGCTCGAGGTCGAGGGCGAGGTCACCGACGAGGTGCTCGCCTCCCTCCGCGAAGCCGCCACCACCTTGCTGTCCAACCCCGTGATCGAGGACGTCATCGCCCTCGAGGTCGAGGATCCCGCCACGGAGGGCCAGGCCTGATGCGCGTCGGTGTGGTGACGTTCCCGGGCACGCTGGATGACCGCGATGCCCTGCGTGCCGTGCGGATCGCCGGCGCCGAGCCGGTCGCGCTATGGCACGGCGACGACGAGCTCGCCGATGTCCAGGCGGTCGTGCTGCCTGGAGGCTTCTCCTACGGCGACTACCTGCGCGCCGGGGCGATCAGCCGCTTCGCGCCCGTGATGGAGAAGGTCGTCGACGCCGCCAACGGCGGTATGCCGGTGCTCGGCATCTGCAACGGCTTCCAGGTGCTCTGCGAGACCCACCTGCTGCCCGGCGCGATGATCAAGAACGCGCACCGCTCGTTCATCTGCCGCGACCAGCCGCTGCGGGTCGAGAACACGCGCACCGCCTGGACCTCCGACTACCAGCAGGACCAGGTCATCCGGGTTCCGCTGAAGAACCAGGACGGGCAGTACGTGTCCGACGAGCGCACGCTCTCCCAGCTCGAGGACGAGGGCCGCGTGGTGTTCCGCTACGCCGCCGGCGCCACCCACGGTCCGGCCGGCTTCGAGTCCAACCCCAACGGCTCGCGCAACGACATCGCCGGCGTCACCAACGCCGCGGGCAACGTCGTGGGCCTCATGCCGCACCCCGAGCACGCGGTCGAGGCCGGCTTCGGGCCCGACGAGCCCGGCGCGGGGACCCGTACCGGCACTGACGGCCTGGGCGTGTTCACCTCGGTGCTGCGCAGCCTCGTCGCCTGAGACGCGGCGCCTCCCCCGGCATCTCGCCTGTGCCTCCGCACAGTGCAGTGGTGCCTCCACGCCGTGGAGTGGCGCCCCCACACAGTGCAGTGGCGCCTCCGCACAGTCGAGTAATGCGCCCTGAGGACCGATCCCGGCACGAACATCGGTCCTCAGGGCGCAGAACTCGGGAGCACGGCGTGCGCCCCGCGCTGACGTCCGACCGGCACTACTCGGCCCGCACTGACCGTCCTGCCCTGCTCGTCCAGCGCTACTCGGCCCGCACTGACCGTCCTGCCCTGCTCGTCCAGCGCTGCTCGGCCCGCGCTGACCCTCCGGCACCGCCCGACCCGCCCTGCTCGTCCAGCGCTGCTCAACTCGCACTGCTCGACCGGCCCGGAGTCCAGCCGACGGGGTCGGACGCAAGGCGGCGTCAGACGCGCTCGGCGGAGAGCACCGTGAAGCGACGGTCGCGGGCCCGCTGACGCACCGGACCGACGCGACGCTCCACCTCGGTGCGGTACCGCAGGTGGGAGTTGTGCACGAACCACAGCTGCCCGCCGGGTCGCAGCACCCGCGAGGCGGCGTCGAGCAGCCCGTCCACGAGCGTCGCATCGATCGCGGTGCCGTCGTGGAAGGGCGGGTTCAGCAGCACCAGGTCCAGGCTGCGATCTGCCACCTGGGAGAAGGCGTCGTCCCAGACCAGTTCGATGTCCTCCCGCTCGAGATCGTTCGCGGCGAGAGTGGCCCGGGTCGAGGCGACCGCGTCGGCGTCCTCGTCGCTTCCCAGCACCGAGGCCTCGGGCAGCGCGGCCGCGAGGTAGGAGGTCATCAGGCCGTTCCCGCAGCCGAGATCTGCCGCAGAGCGCACCGGCGACTCCTCTGTGGCGAGCTCCCCGGCGGCCACGGCCTGGTCCAGGGAGGACAGCAGCAGGAGGCTGCCGGCGTCGGCCCCGGACCCGCCGAACACGGTGCCGACGCCGCGCAGCGACAGGGACCGCTGCTGGCCCCGCACCACGATCCGCGTGGTGCTCTCGGTGGGCGTCGGCCCGGCGGTCTGCTCCCGCAGGCCGGTGCCGATCAGCGCGCGGGACTTCCCGATGCCGCGGCTGGCCCGGACCTCGGTGAAGAGCTTCGCGAGCACGTCGTTCTGGGAACGCGTCATATGCTTGACCCGGCCACCGGCGATGAGCTCGAGGCCGCCGTCCCCGCGCCCGCGGACGGCCTCGGCCAGCCGGCGGGCACGGTCCTCCAGGGCGTGCAGAGACTTGGGCAGGCGCATCAGCACCATCTGGTGCCCCTCGACCCTCGCCGCGGCCGCGCCGAGCTCGACGGGCTGGGGTCCGACGGGGAGCAGCAGGCGGCCAGCCGCGAGCGGCGTCGCGAAGCGCTCCGCCAGGGTCGCTGCCAGCACCGTCGATGAGGTCCAGCTGAGCACCTTCGCGTCCTCGTGCTCGGCCACGGCGGCGAGCGCGAAGTCGGTCAGCGCGCCGGTCGCATCGTCCACCACGATGACGTCGCAGGGGCAGCCGATGCCGGCCTCCTCGGCCGCGGCCATGATCACTCGATCGGTCTGGTCCGCGCCCTGAGGCGTCTGCGCCGCAGTCGGTGCCGTCGGGTTCTGGGGTGACGCGGTGGATTCCGTCGCGGTGGAATCCGTCGCGGTGGCGGGCGTCGCGGTGGAGGCCGTCGCGGCGCTGTCGTCGGCTGCGGGGGTGTGGGGCACGGGATCAGTCCTTCGAGAGGCCGGCGCGACCGCGGGGGCGCAGCCGACCGTTGGGGAGCATGGGGGCGGGCAGAGCCGCAGGAGTGTGGGGAGCGAAGGGGCCGAACTGCTCGGCGTCCGCCGTCAGGCCGGCGCGCTCCCGGGCCACCGAGGCGATCGGGGCCTGGTCGAGCGTACCCTCCGCCTCGATCTCCGCCTGGTAGCGGGCACGGAACTGCGCGATCTCCTCATGGGTGCGACCCACGAAGTTCCACCACATGAGGATGTCCTCCCTCAGCGGTTCGCCGCCCAGGAGGATCACCCGCAGGTCCTCGTCCCCGGTGGCCCGGAGCTCGAGATGGTCGGCGCCGTCGGGCAGCACGGCGAGCTCGGCGCGGGCGGCCGCGGACTCCTGACCGCCGACGGCCAGATGCGCCGTGCCCCGATCCACCAGCATCCCGTGCTCGTGGCCCGGATCCAGGTCGATGCGCAGCCGATGCCCGGCCCGCAGCTCGATCTGTGCCATGGACAGGGCGGTGTCGGTGACCAGGGGGCTGGTGTCCTCGAGCACGGCCCCGTCCTCGTCGGCCGCCCGAAAGGCCCCCATCCCCACTCGCACGCGCACGGTCGACGTGGCCTGTTCGACCGGGGTGTGCACCGCGAACTCCTGCTTGCGGAACCGGGCCCGGTCCGGCAGGGCGTACCAGAGCTGCACGCCGTGCAGGAGCGTGGTGTCGAGGGTGGAGAACTCCGAATGGGTGATGCCGTAGCCGGCCACCATGAGGTCCACGTCGCCTGGTCGCACCAGGGCGTGGCTGCCGATCGAGTCGCGATGCGTGATCGCGCCCTCGAACAGCCAGGAGACCGTGGCGAGACCGGTGTGGGGATGCCGGGCGACCTGCATGCCACCGCCCGTGGAGACGTCGTCGGGCCCGAAATGGTCCACGAAGCACCAGGCCCCGATGAGAGAGGTCTGCCGCGCCGGCAGAGTGCGGAGCACGGTCATCCCGCGCGGTCCGCCGAGCGGCACGGCTCGCGGGCTGAGCAGGAGGACGTTCTCGAGGGCGCTCATGGCCCGAGTGTAGGGCCGTGCCAGCCGCACCAGCCGTGCCAGCTGTGCCAGCCGCGCCGGCCTGGCCCGGGGAGCTCCGGCGTACCCTG
Source organism: Brachybacterium tyrofermentans (assembly GCF_039526165.1). Classification (NCBI taxonomy): domain Bacteria; kingdom Bacillati; phylum Actinomycetota; class Actinomycetes; order Micrococcales; family Dermabacteraceae; genus Brachybacterium; species Brachybacterium tyrofermentans. Next base: position 119,664 of record NZ_BAAAIR010000048.1, on the reverse strand, counting down.
GCCGCATGTCGATGCCGACCTCCGGACCCGCACACCTGCTCGAGAGCTTCGTCGCGGACGGAACCGTCCCCGGTGGAGTGATCGCCCACGGGCACGACCCCGAGCCCCACGCCGCGGGGACGATGTCGATCGGTGGCTCTCCGATGCCGGCCGACGCGATCTTCCGCATCCAGTCGATGACCAAGCTGATCACCACGGTCGCCGCGCTGCGCCTCGTCGAGCAGGGCGAGCTCGCGCTCGACTCCCAGGTGGCGACCTGGCTGCCGGAGCTCGCCGAACCCGTGGTCCTCTCCCGGCCCGATGCGGAGCTCACCGACACTGTGCCCGCCGATCGGCCCATCACCCTGCGTCACCTGCTGACCAACACCTCCGGCTACGGCATGATCCTCGACGGCTCACCGCTGCAGCGCGCCATGGCCGACAGCGCCACCGAGGCCGGGCCCCTGCCGCCGGCGCTGGGGGCCGACGACTGGCTCGCGGCGCTCGCCTCCCTGCCCCTGGTCGGGCAGCCCGGGGAGGTCTGGCGCTATCACCACTCCTTCGGTTTGCTCGGCATCCTGCTGTCGCGGATCAGCGGCACCAGCGCCGGGGAGCATCTCGCGGCCACTCTGTTCGCCCCGCTCGGGATGCGCGACACGGGATACTTCGTGCCGCGGGAGACGGCGCACCGGCTCCCGGCGGCCTACGGGGTCGAGGGCGATGAGCTCGTGGAGCGGGAGCCCGCGGCCGGCGGCTTCCACGTCGGCCCGCCGCCTGACGACATGAGCCACAGCGAGCTGCTCTCGACGGCGCCGGACTACCTGCGGTTCCTGCGGGCGCTGCGCGACGGCGAGCTGATCGATGCGGAGCATCTGGCGATGCTGAGCCGGGACCAGGTGCCCGACGGCGCGAAGGACCCGAGCTCGTTCTTCCCGGGGTTCTGGGAGCACACCGGTTGGGGCTTCGGCGTCTGCGTGGTGGCCGACGGCCCGCACCGCGGCCGCTTCGGCTGGTCCGGCGGCGCGGGCACCGACTTCTTCGTCGACCCCGACGGCACGGTGGGCATCGTGCTCACCCAGGTGGAGATGGGCGGGCGGATCGCTCCCCTGCTCGAGGCCTACGGCGAGCTCTGAGCTCCGGGCGGCCACTCCCCCGAGACGCCGAGACGCCGAGACGCCGAGATCCGTCGCCCGCCCTCGGGGCGTCGCGAAAGGTGCCACTCCGATGGCACCTTTCACGACGCGGCACGACGATCTATCCGAGGGCCGACCCCGGAACGTCGGCCCGACAGTTCGACGTCCCGACGGGGCGACGGGGCTCTCCGTGGCTCACCCGCTGCGCGGCGTCTCAGCGCTCACTGCCAGGTCGCGGTCTCCGGGTCCACGCCCTGGGACCGGGCGCTCTCCTCGATCGCGCGCCGCAGCCAGACGGCGAGACCCTCGCCGCGCTCGTCGTAGTGCGCGGCGAATCTCGGATCCTCCGTGTACATCCGCGCCAGCACGACCTGCATCGAGGGCGTGCAGTCGTAGTGCCTCCCGATCGAAGCACGGTGGCGCTCGGCCAGCGCGTTCGCCTCCTCGCTCCCCGGCTCCACCCCGCGGCTCAGGGCCTCGGCGAGCGCGGCCTCGACCTCGTCGGTCTCGTCCTTGATCGTCTGCCACTGCGCCGCGTCCCAGGATCCGGTGCGGGCGGCGGACTGCTTCCAGGCGTCGGACCCGCCCCACCGCTCGCGGGCCTCGTCCTGGTAGGCGGGGTCCCAGTCGGTGCCGAAGATGCGGGCCTGCTCCTCGGGCGTCAGGCTGGTGCCCGTCGTGCTCTTCTCGTGCGTCATGTCGGTTCTCTCGATCATCTCGTCGACGGCCCGTGCCGTCTTCTCGAGCCGGTGGATCCGCTCCCGCAGGAGGGTCCGCTGGCGGTGGAGGTGCACGCCGGGATCGACGGATGGATCATCGAGGATCCGGCCGATCTCGGCGAGCGCCAGACCGAGCTCGCGGTAGACGAGCACCCGGTGGATCCGGGAGATGTCCTGCGCGTCGTACAGCCGATACCCCGACCAGGTGCGTCCGCTGGGACGCACCAGGCCGATCCCGTCCCAGTGATGCAGGGTGCGGACGCTCACGCCGACGAGGTCGGCGACGCGGCCCACGGTGAGGTCGTCAGGGGTGTGCTTCTCGGTCATGAGGACAACCTTCCGGCCTGACGTCGCGTGAGGGTCAAGCCCGGTCCTCGAGCTCCGCCACGAGGCGCTTCGGGGCCACCCTGCGATAGGACTCCTCGATCAGCTCGGCGAGCTCTGCGTCGGTGGTTCTCGCGTCCAGGTCCACACCGATCCAGCCGGACGCTCCGAGGTACGCGGGGGCGAAGGTGCGCGGATCCTCCGCCAGCGCGGCGGTCTCCGACGGCGGCAGGTGCACGAGCACCGCCTGAGGGTGCTGCTCCCACTGTCCGTCCACCTTCAGGGCCCCGCCGTAGTAGCAGTGGACCTTCACGGTGCAGAAGGCGGGTCGGCCATGGCTGATCTTCTCCTTCGCGCCGGGCAGGGCGAGCGCGACCGACCGCACGCGCTCCAGCATCGGATCGTCGTCGTCGAACATCTGTGGATGCGCCATGGGGAGATCCTGCCGTGATCGGCGGTGCTCCGCCAGCCCTCCGGTGGCTCTACGCTGGCCCGATGACCCTCCCCGTGCTGATCGACTGCGACACCGGCATCGACGATGCGATCGCCCTGACCTATCTCGCCTGCCGCCGTGACGTGGAGATCGCCGGCATCGTCTCCACCGGCGGCAACGTGCCCGTCCCCGCCGTGCACCGCAACAACCTCGCTCTGGCCGGGCTGCTCGACATCGCAGCGCCGATCTCGCTCGGAGCGTCGCACCCGCTCGCGCAGGAGCCGATGTATGCCGACGACACCCACGGCCCGCAGGGCCTCGGCCACGCCGTGCTCCCGGACCCTGAGCGCACCGAGGACCCCCGCTCGGGCGCACAGCTGTGGGTCGACATCGCCCGCGCGCATCCCGGCGAGCTCGTGGGTCTCGTGCTGGGCCCGCACACGAACCTCGCCCTCGCGCTCGAGATCGAGCCCGAGCTCCCGCGGCTGCTGAAGCGCCTGCACATCATGGGAGGGGCGATCAACCATCGGGGGAACACCGGGGCCACGAGCGAATGGAACTTCGCCGTGGATCCGGAGGCCGCCCAGCGCGTGCTCGCCGCCTTCACCGGCGCCCCGGCGCGCCCCGTGCTCGGGTCGCTCGAGGCCACCGAAGCGGTGCAGTTCCACCAGGACACCCTGGACCGGATCACGCAGCTCGGGGAGAGCACCGGCCACCCGGTGGCGATGATCCTCGCCGAGGCGCTGCGCTTCTACTTCGAGTTCCATCAGGCCGACGGTTTCGGCTGGATGGCGCATGTGCATGACCCGCTGGTCACCGCGCACGCGGTGACGGGGCAGTTCGCCGGGACGCGCCCGCTCCCGGTCGACGTCGAGCTCGCCGGTACCCTCACCCGCGGGCAGAGCGTGGGTGATGAGCTGGGCCGCTGGGGCCGGGAGCCGAACGTCGACGTGCTCACCGGCGTCCAGCCCAAGGCATTCATCGAGCACCTGCTCGCCACGCTCGAGGCAGGTCTCAGGGCGCAGGCGGCAGAGCGATCCGGCAACTGAGAGAGCACCCTGATCAGCGTGCACTCTCAGGGCGCTCTGTGAACAGGGGTCACTCTGACCAGGGATCTCTCTGGCCAGCGTGCCCTTGAACAGGGTGCTCTCTGATCAGCCGAGCGTGGTGACCGCGACCTCGAAGCAGCGACGCGGCCCCTTGTCCCCGGAGCCCGCACGCCAGCCCACGCAGCGCACGCCGCCGGAGCCGCGGTCGTCGCCGGAGCCCTGGGGGTCGCCGGAGCCGCGGTCATCGTCGTAGGCCACCAGCACCGTGCCCGGCAGCGTCACCGGGGCATCGAAGCTGACGTCCCAGCGCAGCGGCCGCGAGAGATCCACCCCGGATTCGGTGAAGGCCCGCGAGGCGGTGTACATCCCGTGGGCGATGGCGCGCGGGAATCCGAAGGCCTTCGCGCTCAGGGCGGAGAGATGGATCGGATTCACGTCTCCGGAGACGGCCGCGTATCGACGCCCGGTGTCTGCCGGGAGCTTCCACCGTCCGGTAGGACGGGGTGCCTCGAACGCCCGACGTGCGGAGTGCTCAGGGCCTCCGCTGCTCGTTGAGCCCGAGGCGCTGCCATCGGCGGCGCTCGCAGAACCGCTCTCCGCGCCCTCCCCCGTGATCAGGTAGGTGGAGACGTCGGTCGCGATGATCTCGCCATCCTGCCCGAGGATGGTGGAGACCGCCTCGAAGGTGCGGCCCTTGCGATGAGGCTGCAGATCCCGCACCCGGCACTCGACGTCCACCAGCTCCCCGACGCGCACGGGGCGGTGCTGCAGGATCTGGTTGCGCAGATGCACCAGACCCAGCAGTGCGAAGGGGACGTCGCGCCGGGCGAGGAGGGCGAGCGAGACCGGGAAGGCGAGCACGTGCAGCACGCCGGGATGGACCAGGTCGGTGGCCGGCCCACCCATCAGATGGTCGAAGTCGCGGGCGCGCTCGGCATCGATCCGCACCTTCCGCACCCGGTAGGCGATGCTCGGCAGGGTCGGATCGGCCTGCGGGGCCCGTCGGGCCCGTCGCGGATCCAGGGCCGAGCGGGGGTCCAGCGCCGCCGCATAGATGGCTGGGAACGAGGGGACCTCCGAGAGGTCCTTGATCCGCTCGCCCGTCTGGGAGGTCCCGGTGCCGGTCACGGCGCTCACTTCCCCACCATGTTCTGTCCGCACACACGCAGGGTCTCGCCGCGCAGGCCACCCGCTTCGTCGGAGGCGAGGAAGGCGATCGCCTCGGCGACGTCCACCGGAAGGCCTCCCTGCTGCAGGGAGTTCAGCCGTCGGGCGACCTCCCGGGTCAGGGCCGGCATCTTGGCGGTCATCTCGGTCTCGATGAACCCGGGCGCGACCGCGTTCGCGGTGCCGCCGATCGACTCCAGGCGGGCGGCGAGCGCACCGACGAAGGCGATCACGCCAGCCTTGGAGGCGGCGTAGTTCGTCTGCCCGCGGTTGCCGGCGATGCCGCTGGTGGAGGCCAGGGAGACGACGCGCGGCTGGTCGCCGAGCACGTCCCCGGCTTCGATCAGCGCCTGCGTGAGGGTGATCTGGCTGGAGATGTTCACCGCGAGCACGGGGACCCAGCGCTCCGGGGTCATGTTGGCGAACAGCTTGTCGCGGGTGATGCCGGCGTTGAGCACGGCGATGTCCAGGCTCAGCCCCCGCTCGCGCAGGAACGCCACCAGGCGGTCCCCCGCACCGTCGGAGGTGACGTCGAGCTGCACCGGTACCGCGCGCAGGTCGTTGGCCAGGCGCGAGAGCTCGGTGCCCGCGCCGGGTACGTCGAGGACCACGAGCTGGGCCCCGTCGGCCGCGAGGGTGCGGGCGATCGCCGCGCCGATCCCGCGGGCGGCGCCGGTGACCAGGGCGGTGCGCCCGGCGAGGGGCTTGGCGAGGTCCGCGGTGCGCGACCCGTCGGCGGTGGAGACCGTGAGGAACTGACCGGTGACGAAGGCGCTGCGGGCTGAGAGCAGGAAGCGCAGGGCCCCGGTCACGCCGGGGGCGTCGAGGTCCACGCCGTCGCGCACGAGGATGCCGTTGGCGGTCGCCCCGCCGCGCATCTCATGGGCGAGCGAGCGCAGGAAGCCCTCGACGCCGCCGCGGGCCGCATCGCGTGCGGGGTCCTCACCCCGGGCGGGACGGGAGATCGTGACGACCCGGGCGCCGGGGGCGAGGGAGCGCATCGCGCCGGACAGCGGGAGCAGGATCCTCCCGAGGTCCGCCGGAGTGCTGATCTCGTCGAGCACGGCGACGACCGAGCCGACCGAGCGCAGCTCGTCGAAGCGTCGGCGCACGTCGATGCCCTGACCGAGGAGGTCACGGGTGATCTGCTCGGCGCCCGCGGAGTCCCCGAGCACGACCACCGGCCCGAGCACGGGCTCGGGGCGGTCGCCGCGACGTGGGAGCGTCGAGGGACGGGGCAGGCCCACCTGCTTGGCGATGAGCTTGCCCGGAGCGGAGCGGACGAACTTCGTGTAGGTGTCTGTTCTGGCAGCGGTGTCGGTCATGGGGTCTCCTTCACACGAGGGTGCGGCGTCGAGGACGCGGAGTCTGGTCTGGACGGATCTGAGAGGGCCGGGTCGGCACGAGGCGGCCCGGACGGCGCCGGCAGGGTCGGCAGTGTCGAGTGTGTCGAGTGTGTCGACTGGTGCCGGCCGGCGCCGGGCGTGTCAGTCGGTGACCGACTCGAGCAGCACGACGGCGCCCTGGCCGGCCGCGGCGCACACCGAGATCAGGCCGCGCTGGACGCGGCCGGTCTCGACCGCCCGCTGGTGCAGCAGCTTGGAGAGGGTCGCGACCAGGCGCCCGCCGGTCGCGGCGAAGGGGTGCCCCGCCGCGAGGGAGGAGCCGGTGACGTTGAGCTTGCTGCGGTCGATCGCACCCAGCGGGCCGCCCCGGCCCAGCTTCTCCCGGCAGAACTCCTCGGACTCCCAGGCGGCGAGGGTCGACAGCACGGTGGAGGCGAACGCCTCGTGGATCTCGTAGAGGTCGAGGTCCTGCAGGGTCAGGCCGTTGTCGTCCAGCATCTCGGGCACGGCGTAGGCCGGCGCCATGAGGAGCCCCTCCGCGCCGTGCGCGAAGTCGACGGCGGCGCTGCGGGCATCGACCACCCGGGCCAGTGGCGTCAGGCCGTGCTCATCGGCCCACTCCTGGCTGCCCATCAGCACCGCGGAGGCACCGTCGCTGAGCGGGGTGGAGTTTCCGGCGGTCATCGTGGGCTCGCTGACCTGCGGCGACTTCACGCCGAACACGGGCTTGAGCGAGCCGAGCTTCTCGAGAGTGGAGTCCGCGCGCAGGTTCTGGTCCCGGGCGAGGCCCCGGTAGCCGGTGACCAGGTCGTCGAAGAAGCCCGCGTCGTAGGCGGCCGCGAGGTTCTGGTGCGAGGCCAGCGCCAGCTCGTCCTGGGCCTCGCGGGTGATGCTCCACTGGGCCCCGGTGAGCGCCTGGTGCTCACCCATCGACAGGCCCGTGCGCGGTTCGCCGTTGCGGGGCGGGACCGGGGTGAGATCTGCGGGACGGATCGCACTGAGCGCCTTCACCCGCTGCATCGCGGTCTTGGCCGCGAAGGCCCGGTGCAGGATCCGACGCAGCCGCGGGGTGACCTCGATCGGGGAGTCCGAGGCGGAGTCCACGCCGCAGGCGATGCCGGAGTCGATCTGGCCGAGCTGGATCCGATTGGACAGGTGGACCATGGTCTCCAGGCTCGTGGCGCAGGCCCGGGACATGTCCAGGGCGGGCGTGCGCGGGTCCAGGGGGGTCCCCAGTGCGCTCTCGCGCGTGAGGTTCAGGTCGCCGGCGAGCTTGAGGACGGCGCCGCCGGCGATCTCGCCGAGCTTCTCGCCCTGCAGGCTGAAGCGGGCGACCAGTCCATCCAGTGCCGCGGTCAGCAGGTCCTGGTTGGAGATCCCTGCGTAGGGACCGCCGGAGCGGGCGAACGGGATGCGGTTGCCGCCGAGGATCAGGGCGTCGCGCGGGAAGTCAGTCACTGGGTGCACCTCTTCGTGGTCACTGCGTACGGTGGGCGAACGGAAGATCGTCGTCGGCCTCGACATTACATAGAACCGGGACTTTACATAGAACCGTCGGTACTTGATACCCTAGGTTCTGTGAACGCGACGACGCAAGCCCCCGTGGATGGCCGATCGGCCCGCTGGGCCCGCCACCGGGAGGAGAGGCGGGCCGAGCTGCTGGACATCGCCCGGCACCTCATCCATGACAACGGCCCCGACGTGACGATGGAGGACATCGCCGCGGCCTCGGGGACCTCGAAATCGATCGTCTACCGGTACTTCGAGGACAAGGCCTCGCTCCAGAGGGCGCTCGGGCGCAGCATCCTGACGTCCATGCACGCCAAGCTCCTGGACGAGATGCGGGAGCTCGAATCCGCTGTGGGCCGCGAGCCGGATGCCGATGAGCGCATCCACGCCATGATCCGCGCCTACGTCGAGACCGCGCAGCGCTCCCCCGGCGTCTACCGCTTCGTCACCCGTCCCAGCGACGGGCTGAACCACTTCCTGCACTCCGTCTCCCGCCTGGTCGCCACCTTCCTCCCGAGCACCGTCCCCGCCCCCCAGATCTGGGCGCACGGTGCCGTCGGCTTCGTCGAGGGCGCTGTGGACACCTGGATGAGCGAGATCGAGTCGCGCCCCGACCCCGACCACCCCCCGCTCACCTCCGACCAGCTCGTCATCCACCTCGTCACCTGGCTCATGAAGGGAATGCACGCATGACTGTCAACGCCGACCGACTCACCGATCTTTCGGGTACCGCTTCCGAAGACGCCGCCCCGGCGACGTCAAGCCCGACACCGACCGGCCCGATCCCCGTCCCGCCGAGCGGAGCAGACCGGCTCGACGTCCCGGCGGTCTCCGAGGCCCTGATGGGCAAGTGGGCCGACGCCCGCCGCACGGCCCGGGTGCGTGCCGCCCGTCCCGAGCTGCACCGTCCGCTCGACGTCACCGTCGCCGAGCACCGCGAGCTCACCTACGCGCAGATGGAGATCCTCGCCGAGGAGAACGTCTCGTGGCTGATGATGCCCGAGCACCTCGGCGGCCCCAACGACAACGGCGGCAATGTCGCCAGCTTCGAGGAGCTCGTCGTCGCCGATCCCTCGCTGCAGATCAAGGCGGGCGTGCAGTGGGGCCTGTTCACCTCGGCGATCGTGCAGCTCGGCAGCGAGGAGCAGCAGAAGGCCTGGGTGCCCGATGCGATGAGCCTGGCCACCCCCGGTGCCTTCGCCATGACCGAGATCGGCCACGGCTCCGACGTCCAGGCGCTCGCCACGACGGCGACCTACGACGCCGCCACCGAGGAGTGGGTGCTGAACACCCCGTTCTCCGCCGCGTGGAAGGAGTTCCTCGGCAACGCCGCCCTCCACGCCAAAGCCGCGACGGTCTTCGCCCGGCTCATCACCGAGGGCGTGGACCACGGCGTGCACTGCTTCTACGTGCCCGTGCGCGATGCCGAGGGCGAGCTGCTGCCGGGGGTGCGCAGCAAGGACGACGGCCCCAAGGGCGGGCTGAACGGCATCGACAACGGTCGACTCGCCTTCGACCAGGTGCGGGTGCCCCGCACCAACCTGCTGAACCGCTATGGCGATGTCGCCGCCGACGGCACCTACACCTCACCGATCGAGTCCCCCGGCCGCCGGTTCTTCACCATGCTCGGCACCCTCGTGCAAGGCCGCGTCTCCCTGGACGGCTCCGCGAACCGGGCCAGCCAGCTCGCCCTGCACATCGCGATCACCTATGCGACGCAGCGCCGACAGTTCACGGCCGCCGATCCCACGCAGGAGACGGTGCTGATGGACTACCAGGCGCATCTGCACCGCCTGCTGCCCAAGCTCGCCGCCACCTACGCCGGCGCCTTCGCCCATGAGCAGCTGCTGCAGGCCTTCGACGATGTGTTCTCGGGCCGTGAGGACGATCCCGAGGCCCGTGAGGATCTGGAGACCCTCGCCGCTGCGCTCAAGCCCACCTCGACCCGGCTCGCCCTGGACACCATCCAGGAATGCCGCGAGGCCTGTGGAGGCGCAGGGTTTATCGCCGAGAACCAGCTCGTCGGCCTCCACCAGGACCTCGACGTGTACGCCACCTTCGAGGGCGACAACACCGTGCTGATGCAGCTGGTCGCCAAGCGCCTGCTGAGCGACTACACCTCCGAGCTCAAGAGCGTGGACCGCGCCGGCATCGGTCGCTTCATCGCCCAGCGAGCCGAGGTGCTCGCCAAGCGCCACACCCCGTGGGCACGGCTCGCACAGGATCTCAGCGACCGGGGCAACTCCCGTCGGGCCTTCGACTCGATGCGCCAGAGCGAGTTCCAGGAGGAGATGCTCACGGCACGCGCCCGGGTGAAGGTCGAGGAGGTCGCGCTCTCGCTGCGATCCGCCGCGAAGATGAGTCCGGCGGACGCCGCCACGGAGGTCAACAAGCATCAGGTCGAGATGCTGGAGGCGGCCCGCGCCCACGCGGACCTGGTCCGATGGCGCGCCTTCACGACCGCGATCGAGAAGCTCGAGGACGAGGGCTCACGCACGGTGCTGACCGAGCTCCGCGATCTGTTCGGGCTCACGGTCATCCAGGACGATCTGGCGTGGTTCCTGCTGGGCGGCATGATCTCCGCCCAGCGCGGACGTCAGATCGGCTCGGACGTGCGGCGCCTGCTGTGGCGCCTCCGCCCCCATGTGCTGGACCTCGTGGCGGCGTTCGACATCCGTCCCGGTCATGTGCGCGCTCCGATCGCCCTGGGCGGGGAGAAGGAGCGGCAGGACGAGGCCGCCGCCTACTTCCGGGCGCAGCGAGCGAGCTCGGAGGCACCCGTCAGCGAGAAGGTCCTGCGGGACCGCGAGAAGACGGCACGTCGCGCCCAGAAGCGCTGAGCGGGACGGTCCGCCCGCTCCGACCCGGGCACCCCGCGCTCGCCCCGGCGAGCACGAGGTGCCCGTCACCGTCCTCACGGTGGGCGCTCGCGCCTGCAGGAGCCCGGCGATCGTAGACTGTGGGGGCCGAGGCGGCTCGTCCGCCCTCCGGCGCCGGCAACCGCCGGTGCTCCTGTGCCCTCGTGATGAACGGACCCGATCCCGCGATGACCGCTGACGCCCTCCACCCTGAGACCGCCGCACCGGACAGCCGGTCCGGGGACGTCGACACCGTCGAGCATGCCGCCAGCACGCCCGACCAGGCCCAGCCGTTCGCCGAGCTCGGCCTCAAGGACGACGAGTACGCGAGCATCCGCGAGATCCTGGGCCGCCGCCCCACCAACGCCGAGCTGGCCATGTACTCGGTGATGTGGTCGGAGCACTGCTCCTACAAGTCCTCCAAGAAGCACCTGAGCACCTTCGGCAAGCACACCACGGAGACGATGCGCGAGAAGCTCCTGGTGGGCATGGGCGAGAACGCCGGCGTCGTCGACATCGGCGACGGCTGGGCGGTCACCTTCAAGGTCGAGTCCCACAACCACCCGTCCTATGTGGAGCCCTACCAGGGCGCCGCGACCGGCGTGGGCGGCATCGTGCGCGACATCATCGCCATGGGCGCCCGCCCCGTCGCCGTCATGGATCAGCTGCGCTTCGGCGCCATCGACCACCCCGACACCGCCCGCGTGGTGCACGGCGTGGTCTCCGGCGTGGGCGGCTACGGCAACTCCCTCGGCCTGCCCAATATCGGCGGTGAGACCGTCTTCGATGCCGCCTACCAGACCAATCCCCTGGTCAACGCACTCGCCATCGGCGTGCTGCGCCACGAGGACATCCACCTCGCCTCCGCCACCGGCGCAGGGAACAAGGTGATCCTGTTCGGTGCGCGCACCGGCGGCGACGGGATCGGCGGCGCCTCGATCCTCGCCTCGGAGACCTTCGACGAGGGCGGCCCCGTCAAGCGCCCCAGCGTCCAGGTGGGCGACCCCTTCATGGAGAAGGTCCTCATCGAGTGCTGCCTCGAGCTGTACGCGGCGCATACCGTCGAGGGCATCCAGGACCTCGGCGCCGCCGGGATCTCCTGCGCCACCAGCGAGCTGGCCGCCAACGGCAGCTCCGGGATGCACATCCACCTCGAGAACGTGCTGCTGCGCGACCCCACCCTGAACGCCGGCGAGATCCTCATGAGCGAGTCGCAGGAGCGCATGATGGCCGTGGTCAGCCCCGAGAAGCTGGCCGAGTTCGAGGCGATCGTGGACAAGTGGGACGTCGAGGCCTCCGTGATCGGCGAGGTCACCGGGGACGGTCGCCTCACCATCGACCACGACGGGCACCGCATCGTCGACGTCGACCCCTCGACCGTCGCGATCGACGGCCCGGTCTACGACCGCCCCTATTCCCGGCCGGACTGGCAGGACGCCCTGCAGGCCGACCGCGCCGAGGCGCTCCCCCGCCCTGAGGACGCCGAGGAGCTCGCCCGCACCCTGCGCGAGCTCATCGCCTCCCCGAACCTGGCCTCGAAGGGATGGGTCACCGACCAGTTCGACCGGTACGTCGGCGGGAACACCGCGCTCTCGATGCCCGACGACGCCGGCGTGCTGCGCGTGGACGAGGAGACCGGGCGCGGGGTCGCCCTCGCGACGGATGCCAACGGCCGGTACACCAAGCTCGACCCCCGCACCGGCGCCCAGCTCGCGCTGGCCGAGGCCTACCGCAACGTGGCCACCTCCGGCGCCGTGCCGCTGGCGATCTCCGACTGCCTGAACTTCGGCTCCCCGGAGGACCCGGGCCCGATGTGGCAGCTCGTCGAGGCGATCGGCGGCCTCGCCGAGGCCTGCGAGACCCTCGGGGTGCCCGTCACGGGTGGGAACGTCTCCCTGTACAACTCCACCGGCGAGCCCGGGAACATCGACTCGGCGATCCACCCCACCCCCGTGGTCGGCGTGCTGGGCGTGTTCGACGACGTCGCCTGCCGCGTCCCCTCGGGCTGGCAGGGCGCGGGCCTCTCGGTGGTCCTGCTGGGCACCACCCGCGAGGAGCTCTCGGGCTCCGCCTGGGCAGACGTGATCCACCGTCACCTCGGCGGTCTGCCCCCGCAGGTCGACCTCGAGGCCGAGCGCTCGCTCGCCCGCGTGCTCATCGCCGCCGCCCAGGAGGGCGTCGCCGCAGCCTCGCACGACCTGTCCGAGGGCGGCCTCGCCCAGGCGCTCGTCGAGTCGACCACCCGCTTCGGCACCGGCGCGCAGATCGACCTCGACGCGCTGCTCGAGCGCGACGGCGTGGACCTCGCCTCCGCCCTGTTCTCGGAGTCCCAGGCCCGAGCGCTCGTCGCCGTCCCGGCCGAGCAGGCCGCGCGCCTGGAGGCACTGTGCACCGAGCACGGTGTGCCGCATCTGGTGATCGGCACCAGCGGTGCGGACACCCTGGACATCCAGGGTGTCGGTGCCTTCGCGGTCTCCGAGCTGCGCACCCTGCGCGAGGGCACCCTGCCCCGCTACTTCGGCTGAGCCGGCGCCTGCGCCTGCGCCTGAGCCAGAGCCAGAACCAGAACCTGCGCGGGCCCGGTCCACGACGGGCAGGGCTCCCGGCTCCCGGCTCCCGGCTCCCGGCTCCCGGCTCCCGGCTCCCGGCTCCCGGCTCCCGGCTCCCGGCTCCCGGCTCCCGAGGGAAGGATCCGACGATGGCGCGAGACCGCTACGGGCTGACCCCGCGTGATCGCCTGTCCCTGGACGCCGCCAAGCTCTACCATGCCGGCGGCCTCTCCCAGCAGGAGATCGCCCAGACTCTCCACGTCTCCCGGCCGACGGTCTCCAAGCTCGTCGCCACTGCGCGCGAGCGCGGCTTCGTGCGCACGCTCGTCGCCGATCCCCGGGAGTCCGACGCCGCGTTGATCTCCGAGCTGCAGGAGCACTTCTGCCTCGCGGAGCTGCGCCTGGTGGTCCCCGTGGGCCGCGGCCCGATGGACAACCGGTATGCGCTCGGCTCCGGCGCCGCCGAGATGCTCGGTGCCCATCTCTCCACGGGCGAGGACGTGCTGGGCTTCTGGTGGTCGGATGCGATCCATGCCGTCACCGAGGCGATGGACCGCCAGCGCCTGAGACCTCGTGCCCTGGTGCAGCTCAACGGCACCGATCCCGGAGTCGAGGTGGATGCGGCCCTGGCGGCCTTCACCGCTCGTTCCGCAGTCCCGGTCCATCCCTATCCGTTCCCGATCCTGCACGACAGCGTCGCCGCACGGCTCGACGCCGAGAACGATCCGGCCTCACGCCAGGTGCTCGCGCTGCGCGCGGAGTGCGCCGCGGTCGTGTTCGGCGCGGAGACTCCCGCCGCGACGGCGCTGCACCGATCGCCGCTGCTCTCCGCGGAGGACCGTCGGCACATCGAGGACCACGCCGTGGGGCAGATCTGCGGGCGATACATCGATGCCGAGGGGCGGATCGTCGCCCCGTCGCTGAGCCAGCGCACGCTCGGACCCACCCTCTCCGAGCTGCGGCGTCTGCGACGCACGGTCCTCGTCACCAGCGGCCTCGAGATGCTGCCGCTGATCCGGGCGGTTCTGGAGAACCGGTACGCGAACCACCTGGTGACGGACCTCGCGACGGCGACGGCCCTCGCCGAGACCCTCTGAGCCCGGCCCTGCCGGCCCCTGCCCACCATCGACATCGGCACATACGTGCCATCTTGCCGTTGCAGCCGCTCCGCACCGGGACCTTCACTAGGGGTATCCGAACAAAGGAGTTGGAATGGATACCGCATCGTTGATCGATCACACGCTGCTCGCCCCCGACGCGACGGCGCAGCAGGTGAGCATCCTGTGCCACGAGGCCGCCGAGAACGGCTTCCTCACCGTGTGCGTCAGCCCCACCCGCGTGGCGCAGGCCGCCCATGAGCTCGAGGACCACGCCACCCTGGTCTGCACCGTGGTCGGGTTCCCCTCCGGGGCGCAGCTGCCCTCCGTGAAGGCCGCCGAGACCGCCGCCGCCGTGGCGGACGGGGCCGCCGAGATCGACATGGTGATCTCCCTCGGCGCCGTCGAGGACGGCGACTGGGAGCGTGTGCGCGAGGACATCGCCGCCGTGGTCGAGGCCAGCGGCGACGCCCTGGTCAAGGTCATCCTCGAGACCGCGCTGCTGAGCGACGCCCAGATCACCGCCGCCTGCGAGGCCTCCGAGCAGGCAGGGGCCGACTTCGTGAAGACCTCCACCGGCTTCGCCTCCGGGGGCGCGAGCGTCGAGGCGGTCTCCCTCATGCGCGCCGCCGTCGGCGACCGCCTCGGGGTGAAGGCCTCCGGCGGCATCCGCGATGCCGAGACCCTCTACGCGATGGTCGACGCCGGGGCCACCCGCATCGGTGCCTCCGCCGGCTCTGCGCTGCTGGGACGGTGACCGCCATGAACTCGATGCGCGACGACGCCGGCACCAGCGCTGCCACCACCGCCACGACCGAGGGGGAGGTCGGCCTCCCGAACACCTCCTGGGGCCTGATCAAGGACCGTTCCCGCCAGCTGCGCGACGGCTACCTCGACCGCACTCCGAGGTTCCAGTTCATCCTGCTGTCGATCTGCTTCCCCATGTGGGGCATGGCCGCCAGCATGAACGACATCCTCATCACCCAGTTCAAGGCCGTCTTCGAGCTCTCGGACTTCGCCTCCGCCTTCGTGCAGTCCGCTTTCTACGGCGGCTACTTCCTGATCGCGATCCCGGCCAGCCGGGTCATCCGTCGCACGAGCTACAAGACCGGTCTGCTCATCGGGCTGAGCGTCTACGTGCTGGGCTGCGTGCTGTTCTTCCCCGCCTCGCAGGTCGCCACCTACGCGGTGTTCCTCGGATCGCTGTTCTCGATCGCGATCGGCCTGTCCTTCCTGGAGACCTCCGCGAACACGTACTCCTCGATGATCGGCGAGCGCAAGAAGGCCACCCTGCGCCTGAACATCTCGCAGACCTTCACCGCCGTCGGCTTCCTCGGCGGCGCCGTGCTCGGCAAGTACCTCGTCTTCACGGACGGCGACGCCCTGCACGCCCAGATCGCGAACGCCGCGACCGAGGCGGAGCGGGCCGCGATCACCTCCGAGGCCCTGGGGCGCACCCTGGATCCGTACAAGGTGATCCTGGTGCTGCTGCTGGTGCTCGTGGTGCTCATCGCGATCACCCAGTACCCGCATTCGAAGCCCCTGCGCGAGGACGCCTCCGAGGCCAAGGCCCCGCTCGGCGAGACCCTCGCCCACCTCCTGAAGAACCGGATCTTCTGCGCGGGGATCCTCACCCAGTTCCTGTACGTCGGGATGCAGACCGCCCTGTGGTCCTTCACCATCCGCCTGGCCATGGACCTGGACCCCTCGATCAACGAGCGCTCCGCCGCCTCGTACCTGATCGCCGGCTTCATCGCCTTCTTCGCCGGCAAGTTCATCGCGAACTTCCTCATGACGAAGATCGACGAGGACCTCGTGCTCATCGGCTACGCGGCGCTGGGCATGCTCACGATCGTGTACATCGTCGCGGTCCCGAACTTCACCTCGGTGTATGCGGCGATCGTCGCCTCCGCACTGCTCGGGCCCTGCTGGGCCACGATCTTCGCCCGCAACCTCGACGTCATCGAGGACAAGCGGTTCACCGAGACCGGCGGCGCGATCATCGTCATGTCGATCATCGGCGGCGCGTTCATCCCCGCCGTGCAGGGCCTGCTCTCCGACTCGCTGGGCTCGATGCGGCTCAGCTTCCTCGTGAACTTCTTCTGCTTCGGTGCGGTGCTGCTGTTCTTCGTCGCCCTGCGCCGTCGCAGCCTCGCGCAGCGCACTGCTACCCGGGCCGACGCCACGGCCGACACTGCTGGCGATGCCCGGACCGAGGTGCGCTGAGATGGCCTTCACCCTGGACCTCCCCCGGGAGCTGTTCGGTGAGACTCCGCGCGTGGTGTGCCAGGGCCCGGAGTGGACCGTCTCGGCCCGTCGGTACCGCACCGGTGTGGAATCGCTGAGCATCCGCAACTCCCGCGGCCGCGTGGAGGTGCTGCCCTTCCTGGGGCAGATCGTCTGGGATGCCGAGTTCGACGGGCAGTCCCTGCGGATGACGAGCATGTTCGAGGAGCCGCGGAAGGTGGAGCGGATCGCGGAGACCTACGGGTGCTTCGCCTTCCACTCCGGGCTGCTGGCCGCCGGCTGCCCCTCCCCCGAGGCCGATCACCCGCTGCACGGTGAGTTCGCCTGCGCGGAGATGGACAGCGCCGAGCTGGTCCTCGCCGAGGACTCCGTGACGATCCGCTCCGTGCACGAGTACGTCATGGGCTTCGGCCACCACTACCGTGCCATCCCGTCGGTCACCCTGCGCGCAGGGTCCGCCCTGCTGGACATCGACCTGGAGGTCACCAACCTCTCCGCCTACGCGACGATGCCGCTGCAGTACATGTGCCACCTGAACTACCGCTTCCTCGAGGGAGCACGGATGACGCAGACGCTGCCGGAGGGCACCTTCCACCTGCGCGAGAGCATCCCGGCGCATGTCGCCCCGACTCCCGCGTGGGAGCAGATCACGCAGCGGATCCGCAGCGGCGCGATCGATCCGGACAGCCTGGTGGGCGCGGAGCAGTTCGACCCCGAGATCGTCTACTTCGCCGACGATCTCCCGGCCCAGGGCGGCCCGCTGCGCTTCTCGCTGGCCAACAGCGACGAGTTCGAGTTCGTCACGGAGTTCGACAGCTCGCAGTTCCCCACGGCCACCCGCTGGATCCTCTCGAACCCGGACCAGCAGGTCGCCGCCTTCGCCCTGCCCGCGACCAGCAGACCCGAGGGGTTCCTGGCCGCGGAGCGGGCGGGCACACTGGTACAGCTGCCCGCAGGCCGGAGCACACGATTTTCGGTGACCACCGGGCTGGTGGCCGCCGCCGAGAAAGAGAGCCACTGATATGCCGATCGCCGTCATCGGGTCCAACATGGTCGACCTGATCTCCTACATCCATCGCATGCCCGCCGAAGGGGAGACCGTGGAGGCGCCGGAGTTCCGCATGGGCTGCGGCGGCAAGGGAGCTAACCAGGCCGTGGCCGCCGCGCGTCTGGGCTCCGAGGTCGTGATGGTCTCCCGAGTGGGCGACGACGTCTTCGCGGACACCACGCTGGCGAACTTCGAACGCAACGGCATCCGCACGGATCATGTGCTGCGCACCGAGGCCACCTCCGGCGTCGCCCCGATCTTCGTGGACCCCGACTCCCACAACTCGATCATCATCGTCAAGGGCGCCAATGCGCTCCTGACACCGCAGGACGTCGAGGCCGCTCGGGAGGACATCGCCCGCTGCGGACTCATCGTGCTGCAGCTGGAGATCCCGTTGGAGACGGTGTACGCCGCGATCGATCTCGGCGAGAAGCTGGGAATCCCGGTGCTGCTGAACCCGGCCCCGGCCTCCCCAGAGCTCGATCTGGCCCGGATCACCGGAGTGGACTTCCTGGTCCCCAACGAGACCGAGCTCGAGCTGCTCACCGGCATGCCCGTCTCGAGCCTCGAGGACATCACGAAGGCGACCGAGGTGCTGCTGACCGCGGGGATCAGCAACGTCATCGTCACCCTCGGGTCCCGCGGCGCCCTGTGGGCCCATGCCGACGGCCAGGAGATCGTCGAGGCCCCGGCCGTCCAGGCGATCGACACGACCGGGGCGGGCGACGCCTTCATCGGCTGCTTCAGCACCACCTGGGTGCGTTCGGGCGACGTGCTGGACGCGATCCGGGCCGGCAGCGCCTATGCCTCGGACTCGGTCACGCGGCCGGGCACGCAGACGTCGTACGCCTGGGCCGACGGAGTGGAACCCGCAGCCGACGCTTCGCAGAACGGCTGACGACCGACCATCCACAACCCACATCTCGAATCCCGGGTGCCGCATCCCGCGTCCCCGACCGGGCACGGGGCCGGGGCCGGGACCGGGACCCAGCACAGCACAGCACAGCACAGCACAGCACAGCAGGTCAGCACCCCGGAGGAGTCCGCGAACTCCTGCGGGGTGCACGCCGTCAGACCTCCCGCGTCCAGCGCCAGAGGAACGCCGCCATCTCGTCCCGCGGCACCCGGTTCCGGGGCCGGAAGGTGCCGTTGCTGTAGCCGCGGGAGATGCCGGTCTTGGCGAGCCAGCCGATCGCCGTGGCGTAGCCGCTGGTCGGTGAGACGTCCGAGAACTGGGCGGCGTCCTTCGGGGATGCCGGCGGCGATCCTGCTGCGTAGTACAGGAGCGAGGCGACGGCGTCCCGGCGGATCGTGTCCGCCGGCCGGAAGGTCCCGTCCGTGTAGCCGACGGAGATCTTCTCCGCCGCCGCCCAGCACACCTCCTTGTAGAAGGTGTCCTGCGAAGAGACGTCCGAGAACGGCGATGACTTCGGCGGCGTGAAGGAGGGGGACCCCATCGCCCGGTAGATGAAGACCACCATGTGATCGCGCCGGGTCAGCTCATCGGGGTGATACATCGTGCCCCCGTATCCATGCACCACCCCCAGGTCCACGAGGTCGTTGATGTCGAAGTAGAAGTCGCGGCCCGGAGCGACGTCGCCGAACTTGGTGGCCGAGAAGCGGTTGTAGCGACCGTTCACCGCCGACATCCCGAACGAGAACGCCTGCACGACCCGTTCACCGTCCTCATAGGGTCGCCCGCTGGGCCGGCCCCAGGAGGCCTGCCAATGAGTAGCCGTCGGGCAGTAGTACGCCGTGGAGATGCCGCTCTCGTTGATCACGAGGCCCTTGGTCAGCACGGTCGCGTTGTACTTGCCCGTGCTGTGGGCGCTCTTGACGACGGTGCCGAGAACCGCGGAGCCGCCCGCCTTCTCGAAGGCCGCCAGGTGCTTGGTCCAGCCGGAGTCCGCGTAGCTCTGCGCCTCGCTGCGGACCGCGCCGAACTGCCGATACAGGTTCAACCCGGGGCACTCGGTGTAATTCACGTCGCGGTGCCCCATGATCCTCGGCAGCGAGACCTTCTCCCCCGGAGGGAACCGGGTGCCGGTACCGGGGGTCCAGGAGACCTTCGCCGTGACCGAGGACTGGAAGGTGCTCAGCAGCTTCCAGCCGGCCACCTGGGCGATCGCTCGGCGCCCGGCAGAGGCCAGCGTGGTCGAGGAGTAGTCACCGAGCACCGAGATGCCGAAGCTGCCGGTGTTGAACCCATAGGCGTGCGCGCCGACGATGTTCCGGTGCAGGCCGCCACCTCGGCCCTCGAAGATCTGGCCGTACTTGTCCACCAGCATGTTGTAGCCGATGTCCGCCCAGCCCAGAGTGCCCACGTGATAGGACTGGATCCCCCGGATGATCTGGGCGGACTGGCTCTTGGAATAGTTGTTGGTGCCCGCCGTGTGGTGGATGACCACAGCCTTGAGACGATCCGTGCTGCTCGTGCCACGCACCGAAGACTCATTCGAGCCCCACGTCGCGCGGGACACGAACCTGGGTGCGCCGGATCCGAGCGTCGGGGTGGCGGGGTTCTTCGCCGACGTCGCCGTCGCGGACATCGTGCGCAGCTGCGAGCTCTGGGAGACCGTCGCATCCGGGCCCGAGAGCAGGGTCGACTCCTGATCGCCCGGGGCCTCGGAGGTGGTGACCACGTGCGCCACCAGGGCCTCCGTGACGTCCCCGCCGTCGACCTCGGCGCGGATCCGCAGCGCCGACACCGCCCCGATCCAGCCGACCTCGGTCCCCGGAGCACCCTCCCCCGTCTCCGTGTCCTCCGCGGCCTCGAGCGGGATCCATCCGGACCACTCGCCCTCGAGGTCCAGCCCCTGTACCAGGACCTCCGGGACGTCGGCGTCCGCGGGCCAGGTCACCCCGATCATGGTCGCCGGCTGCTCGGCGAGGTCCCGCGCGACGCCGCCCTCGACGTCGATCAGCGCGACGTCCGCGAGCGGGACATCGACGATGCGGGTCTCTCCGCCGGCGACCGACGGATCGGCGAGAGCGGGTGCCGCGACCAGCACGGTCCCGGTGGCGGGGACGACGGCCGCTGCCGCGGAGGCCACGAGCACGGCCCGCCGAGAGGGGCCATGACGCGGTGTCCGCTCCTCCGAGGATGGCTCCTCCGCGGTAGTCGGCCAGACAGCAGCATCGGGCGTGGGGTCGAGATGGTGAGTGGACATGGACTGCTCCGGTTCTCCGAGGGCGCATGACGAGTCCAAGCCGGAAGAACCAGTGCATGCCGAGACACGCACTGCACACGACGGGGCCTCATCGCCCCGGCCGTCCCCCAGCGGGCTCCGTGGACACCGTAACGCTCTCGCGCCCCGGCCCGGTCGAGGCTCGGTCACGATCAGGCGACGTTCGGGCCGTCACGTCACGGTCAGGACACGGTCCCTGCGTGCGGTCCCTGCGTGACCTCGGAATGCCTCACCGAGCAGAACGCCGAAGGCGGGCCGCCGGGATCTCCCCCGCCAGCCCGCCTTCGGCGTGGTGCTCGTGCTGCGGGTCAGGCGCGGCAGCGTGGTGTGCTGTCCCGGCCCGCGAGCGGTGCGTCGATCAGGCCTCGTCGGCCTCGTCGGCAGCAGGCTTCGCGTTGACGAAGCCGGCGGTCTCGGCGGCCTCGGCGGTGCGGAACCAGACCTCGGCGACCGTGCGGTCGTACCAGGGCGACTCGGGGGTGTGGAACTTCATCGAGTCCTCGTTGCCCTTGATGTCGAAGCCCTCGGGCGGGGTGTCGCCCTTGTAGGAGTCCTCGCCGAAGGGAGCGGTGCTCTCCTCGGTCGCGGTCTCCGCTGCGGCGTCAGAGGTGGAGGCACCCTTGGCGGCGCCCTCGGCCTCCTTCACCACGGACTGCTTCGCGGAGTACTCCTCCTGGACGAGCTCGATGACTGCCATGGGGGCGTTGTCGCCCTTGCGGGGAGCCACCTTGGTGATGCGGGTGTAGCCGCCGGGACGCTCCGAGAAGGTCGGGGCGATCTCCTCGAACAGCGAGTAGACGACACCGCGGTCGCGGACGACGCGCATGACGCGACGACGCGACGAGAGGTCGCCCTTCTTCGCGAAGGTGACGAGGCGCTCGGCGTACGGGCGAAGGCGCTTGGCCTTGGTCTCCGTCGTGGTGATCGCCTTGTGGCGGAACAGCTCGGTGGCGAGGCCGGCGAGGATCATCCGCTCGTGCGCGGGGGATCCGCCGAGGCGCGCACCCTTGGTGGGGGTAGGCATGGTCGTTCTCCTAGTTAAAGATAAAGGTCAGTACTGGTCGCCGAAGTCGTCGGAGTAGGACTCCAGGGCGGACGGGTCGAACCCGGCCGGGGAATCCTTCAGCGACAGTCCGAGATCGGCGAGCTTCGCCTTGACCTCGTCGATGGACTTCTGCCCGAAGTTGCGGATGTCGAGCAGATCGGCCTCGGAACGGGCGGTCAGCTCACCGACGGTGTGCACACCCTCGCGCATGAGGCAGTTGTACGACCGCACCGTGAGGTTGAGATCGTTGATCGGCAGCGCCAGATCGGCGGCGAGAGCCTGGTCGGTCGGCGACGGGCCGATCTCGATGCCCTCCGCCTCCTGGTTCAGCTCGTGAGCCAGACCGAACAGCTCGACCAGGGTCTTGCCGGCCGATGCCATGGCGTCGCGGGGGCTGATGGCCGGCTTGGCCTCGACGTCGACGATGAGCTTGTCGAAGTCGGTGCGCTGCTCGACACGGGTCGCCTCGACCTTGTAGGTCACCTTGAGGACCGGCGAGTAGATCGAGTCGATCGGGACGCGACCGATCTCTCCGTCGACGCCCTTGTTCTGCGAGGCCGAGACGTAGCCGCGACCGCGCTCGACGATCAGCTCGATCTCCAGACGGCCCTTCTCGTTCAGGGTCGCGATGTGGAGGTCGGGGTTGTGGATCTCGACGCCGGCCGGCGGGGTGATGTCGGCGGCGGTCACGCGACCGGCTTCCTCACGACGCAGGTACATCACGACGGGCTCGTCGTTCTCCGAGGAGACGACGAGGTTCTTGATGTTGAGGATGACCTCGGTGATGTCCTCCTTGACGCCGGGGACGGTGCTGAACTCGTGCAGCACGCCGTCGATGCGGATCGAGGTGACCGCTGCGCCGGGGATCGAGGACAGCAGGGTGCGACGCAGGGAGTTGCCGAGGGTGTAGCCGAAGCCCGGCTCGAGCGGCTCGATGACGAACCGTGAGCGGTTGTCCGACACGACCTCTTCGGTCAGCGTGGGGCGCTGTGCAATGAGCACTGTGGATCCTTTCAGCGAGCGTCCGCCATATGACGCTCAGAAGGGGGCGGTGGGCCTAGAGGATGGGTGATGTCCAGGGGCGCCGGGCACGGCCTGAGCCGGCCCGGCACCTGGGTCGGCCGTCAGGAACGGGATCCGGGATCCCGTGACGGCCGACGACGATCAGACGCGGCGGCGCTTGGCCGGGCGGGTGCCGTTGTGCGGCTGCGGGGTGACGTCCTGGATCGAGCCGACCTCGAGGCCGGTCGCGGTCAGCGAGCGGATCGCGGTCTCGCGGCCGGAGCCCGGGCCCTTCACGAAGACGTCGACCTTCTTCATGCCGTGCTCCTGCGCCTGACGCGCGGCCGACTCAGCGGCCATCTGCGCGGCGTACGGGGTCGACTTGCGCGAGCCCTTGAAGCCGACCTGCCCGGCCGAAGCCCAGGAGATGACGGCGCCGGTCGGGTCCGTGATGGACACGATCGTGTTGTTGAACGTGCTCTTGATATGAGCCTGACCGTTGACGATGTTCTTCTTGTCCTTGCGGCGCGGCTTGCGCGCAGCGGCCTGACGGGTCTTGGTTGCCATACGGCGGAACTCCTCTGGTGGGTATCGGGTGCGCCGGATCCCTCAACGGCGCGAAGTGACTGCGGCCTGCGAAGGGCCCGCGGTCCGACGGCAGATGCCGTGGGTCAGCGAGTCTTCTTCTTGCCGGCGACGGTGCGCTTGGGGCCCTTACGGGTACGCGCGTTGGTCTTCGTGCGCTGTCCGTGGACCGGCAGGCCGCGGCGGTGACGCAGTCCCTGGTAGCTGCCGATCTCGACCTTGCGACGGATGTCAGCGGCGACCTCACGACGCAGATCACCCTCGATCCGGTAGTTCTCCTCGATGTGGTCGCGGAGCTGGACGAGCTCGTCGTCCGTCAGCTCGCGCACGCGCTTGTCGCCGGAGACGCCGGTCGCTGCCAGCGTCTCGAGGGCGCGGGTGCGTCCCATGCCGAAGATGTACGTCAGGGCGACTTCGAGGCGCTTTTCGCGCGGAAGGTCTACTCCCACCAGACGTGCCATGTGCATTCTCCTACTGTCTCGGAGGCCTGATCCGATACCTCGTCCGGGTCTGTATCCGGACGCCGCAGCCTCCGCGCTGCGGGTGGCCGGCCCGAGGGCCGGTGGTATCGGTTCTTCTGTTGTGTGTCCGATGGTTCGGACGGTGCCCCAGCGGGGCTGCCACCTCGGGGGTGGCCGTCACGGCTGATGCCGGGATGGGCGGAGTGCTCCGCTCAGCCCTGGCGCTGCTTGTGACGCGGGTTCGAGCAGATCACCATGACACGCGAGTGGCGACGAATCACCTTGCAGTTGTCACAGATCGGCTTGACGCTCGGCTTGACCTTCATAGCTTTCCTTCTCCCGGGACGATCACTTGTAGCGGTACACGATGCGGCCACGGTCGAGGTCGTAGGGGCTCAGCTCGACGACCACTCGGTCCTCGGGAAGGATACGGATGTAGTGCTGGCGCATCTTCCCGGAGATGTGCGCGAGCACCTTGTGCCCGTTGTCGAGCTCCACGCGGAAACGCGCATTCGCGAGCGCCTCCGTGATGACGCCCTCGACTTCGATCACGCCGTCCTTCTTCGCCATGCCTCCCCAATCTCTCGCCTCCGGCAAGCCGGTGGCCGAGTTCCGCATTCGATGAATACTCAGTCCATGCACACCGACCGTCGGGTGACGGTACGGTGGTCGACGTAGGTGGCGCCGGAGCGCGTCGCCCGCGTGACAGGACGAACCGGTGGAACCGGCCGACGCACTGCACGACGGGACTGCAGACTGCACACGACGAAGACGTCGCGCACGGAGCACACCCAATCGTCGAGCTTACACGGACTCTCCGGTAACGGCCATGCCCCCGAGGATGACGCCGATCACGTCACCTGCGCAGAGGCACCCGCACGCAGGTACCTGCACAGAGGCAGCAGACCCGTGCGGTCCCGCACGCCAGCCCCCGCGGTGCGGCACGTCGGGCGCCCCATGCGGTGCGTCCGCCCCCCGGTCCGGCGGCGGGACGGGCTCAGCGGCCCGCGGCGTCCAGGGGATCCGGCGCCGCCGTGATCCCCCGCTGCGCGAGCTCGGCGGCGCCGCCGTCGCCCGCGGTCAGCACCAGCAGTCCGGCATCGGTCACCGCGACCGAGTGCTCGCTGTGGGCGGCCCGGCCGCCGGCCGTGGCGCGCACGGTCCAGTCGTCGTCCTCGAGCTCCCAGGCCCCGGGGCCCTGGATGAGCATCGGCTCGACCGCGAGGCACATGCCCGCGCGGACCTTGGGCCCGCGGGAACGGGTGCGGTAGTTCATGACGTCCGGTGCCTGGTGCATCGCAGTGCCGATGCCGTGGCCCCCGAAGCCCTCGAGGTGCGACAGGGACTCCCCTGCCTCCTCGGTGACGTAGTCCTCGATCGCCGCGCCGACCTCGCCGACCCTCTGGGCGGTCGCGAGCGCGGCGATGCCGGCCCACATCGCCTCGCGGGTGGTGCGGACGAGGTTCTCGTCGGCCACGGAGCGCGGGGTGCCCACGATGTGGGTGCGCGCCGCATCCGAATGCCATCCCTCGATGATCAGGCCGCCGTCGATGGAGACGATGTCCCCGTCGTGCAGCGGCCGGTCATCGGGGATCCCGTGGACCACGACGTCGTTGACGCTGATGCACACCGTGGCCGGGTACCCCTGGTAGCCCAGGAAGTTGGGCGTCGCGCCCTCGTCGCGGATCATCTCGTGGGCGAGCCGATCCAGCTCGTTCGTCGTGATGCCGGGCCGGATGCTCTGCTCCAGCAGGTCGTGCACGCGGTGCAGCAGGTATCCGCTGCGCCGCATCACGGCGATCTGCTCGGGCGTCTTCAGCTCCACCCGCTCCGGGAGGATGCTCATCGTGCTGCGAGCGCCTCCTGCAGCGCGGCGGTCACCTCGTCGATGGAGGCCATGCCGTCCACACGACGCACGAGGCCGCGGCCGTCGTAGACATCGATCAGCGGGGCGGTCTGCTCTGCGTAGACGTCGAGGCGACGACGGATGGTCTCCTCGGTGTCGTCGCTGCGGCCCTGCTCCTCGCCCCGGGCGACGAGGCGCGCCACGACGGCCTCCGTCTCGACCTCGAGCAGCAGCACGGCGTCGAGGGCGGTCCCGAGCTCGGTCAGCACGCCGTCGAGGGCGCCCACCTGGTCCAGGGTGCGGGGGTAGCCGTCCAGCAGGAAGCCGTCCTGCGCATCGGCCTCGGCCAGGCGCGAGCGCACCATGTCGTTGGTGACCGAATCGGGGACGTACTCCCCCTTGTCCATATAGGACTTGGCGAGCACGCCCAGCTCGGTCTCCTGGGAGACGTTCGCCCGGAAGATGTCCCCGGTCGAGATCGCGGGGATCGACAGCGACTCCGCGAGACGCACGGCCTGGGTGCCCTTGCCGGCGCCGGGAGGCCCAACGATCAGCAGTCGGCGCGCGATGCCTGCGGGGGCCTGCGGGCTGGTGGAATCGGTCGAGAGGTCGGGGCTGGTCACCGAAGAATCCCTTCATAGTGGTGCTGCTGGAGCTTCGCATCGATCTGCTTCACGGTGTCGAGGCCGACGCCGATGATGATCAGCAGCGAGACACCGCCCAGCGGAAAGTTCTGCGAGGCGCCCAGGTAGGTCAGGGCGAGCAGCGGCATCAGGGAGATCACCGCGAGGTACATCGCACCGGGGGTCTGGATCCGGTTGATCACGTACCGCAGGTAGCGCTCGGTGGGCTTGCCCGCGCGCACGTTGGGCACGAACCCGCCGTACTTCTTCATGTTGTCGGCGATCTCCTCCGCGTTGAAGGTGATCGACACGTAGAAGAACGCGAAGAAGACGATCAGCGCAACGTAGACGACGGCGTAGATCCAGGAGAAGGACGCACCGCCCATCACGAGGTGCTGGTTGACCCACTGCACCCACCCGGCGTCCGCATTCCCGAAGGACGCGGCCATCTGCGGCAGCGAGAGGATCGAGGAGGCGAAGATGACGGGGATGACGCCGGCCTGGTTGACCTTGATCGGGATGTACGTCGAGGTGCCGCCGTACATGCGCCGGCCCACCATGCGCTTCGCGTACTGGACCGGGATCCGGCGCTGGGACTGCTCGACGAAGACCACGCCGATCATGACCACGAGGGCCACGAGGATGACGAGGGCGAAGGTCATCCAGCCCTGCAGCTCGAAGACCTGGCTCATGGCGCCCGGGAAGGACGCGGCGATGGACGTGAAGATCATCAGCGACATGCCGTTGCCGATACCGCGCTCGGTGATCATCTCGCCCATGAACATGATCAGGACGGTGCCGACGGTCATGGCCAGGACCATGAGCAGCAGCGCCGGGATCGACTCATCCGGCACCAGCGTGAGGTTGCAGCCCACGAAGAACTGCCCGGAGCGCACGAGCGTGATGATGGTGGTCGCCTGGAGCACGCCCAGACCGATGGTCAGGTAGCGCGTGTACTGGGTAAGCTTCGCCGTCCCGGAGGCCCCCTCCTTGTGGAGGGCCTCGAAGCGGGGGATCACGACGCGCAGCAGCTGCACGATGATCGAGGCGGTGATGTAGGGCATGACGCCCAACGAGAAGACGGAAAGCTGCAGCAATGCGCCGCCGGAGAACATGTTGATCATGCCCATCGCGGAGGCGCCTTGTCCCGACATCGACTGCTCGGAGCACATCATCACGTTGGTGTAGTCGAACCCCGGGGTGGGGACGAAGACGCCGAGTCGATAGATGGCGAGCAGGCCGAGGGTGAAGAAGATCTTCGCCCTCAGCTCGGGGGTGCGCAGCGCGCGCACGAACGAGTTCACCAGTTTCCCTCCTGGAGGTCCGGGGACAGGACCGTAGGACGTCCCGGTCCGTCCGGCTGTCGCAGAAGTCCCGCGACATGTCGGACCAGCCCCGGTATGACGACGGGGCACCGCAGCACAGATTATTCTGCGCCACGGTGCCCCGTCAAAAGAGACTCACGCGGTGGTGACGGAACCGCCGGCCGCCGCGATCTTCTTCTCCGCCGAGGCGGAGAACTTCTGTGCGGTGATGTCGAGCTTGACGCTGACCTCACCGGTGCCCAGCACCTTGACGGGCTGGTTCTTGCGCACGGCGCCCTGAGCGACGAGATCCTCGACCGTGACAGTGCCGCCCTCGGGGAACAGCTCCTGCAGGGCCGACAGGTTCACGACCTGGTACTCGACGCGGAAGGGGTTGGTGAAGCCGCGCAGCTTCGGGAGACGCATATGCATAGGCATCTGGCCACCCTCGAAGCCGATGCGCACCGTATTGCGGGCCTTGGTGCCCTTGGTGCCACGACCGGCGGTCTTGCCCTTGGAGGCCTCACCACGACCGACGCGGGTGCGCGCGGTCTTGGAACCCGGCGCGGGGCGCAGGTCGTGAAGCTTCAGAGGGTTCTGGTTGGAATCAGTCATGAGAGTCAGTCCACCTCTTCGAACGTCACCAGATGGGTGACGGTGCGGACCATGCCGCGGATCTCAGGGCGATCTTCCTTCACCACCGTGTCACCGATGCGCTTGAGGCCGAGGCCTCGCAGGGTGGCGCGCTGGCTCTGGCTACCGCCGATGTCGGAACGAATCTGGGTCACCTTGATCTGCATCAGGCACCCACCTTCGCGGCCCGGGCAGCTGCGCGGCCCTCGGCCTGTGCCCGGAGCAGTGCCGCCGGAGCGACGTGCTCGACCGACAGGCCACGACGTGCTGCCACGGCCTCCGGCTCCTCGAGCTGCTTGAGCGCATCGACGGTGGCCCGCACGATGTTGATCTGGTTGGTCGAGCCGAGCGACTTGGAGAGCACGTCGTGCACTCCGGCGCACTCGAGCACGGCGCGAACCGGACCGCCGGCGATCACACCGGTACCGGGTGCTGCCGGACGGAGCAGGACGACGCCTGCTGCATCCTCGCCCTGGACCGGGTGCACGACGGTGCCCTGGATGCGGGGGACGCGGAAGAAGTTCTTCTTCGCCTCCTCGACACCCTTGGCGATCGCCGCCGGGACTTCCTTCGCCTTGCCGTAGCCGACGCCGACGGTTCCGTCGCCGTCACCCACCACCACGAGGGCGGTGAAGGAGAAACGACGGCCGCCCTTGACGACCTTCGACACGCGGTTGATGCTCACGACGCGCTCGAGGAACGCCGACTTCTCGGCTTCCTGTCCACGCCCGCGGCCACCCTGACGGCCGCCGCGGTCGTTGCCGCCCTGACGGGCGCCACGATCGGTGTTGTTGGTGGTGGAATTGTCGTCCCGCCGGCCGGAGGCCGCGGGACCGTTGTTCCGCTGCTGTACAGCCATATTCAGATCCTCTTCTCGTCCTGTGTCCGGGGGGCGGTCACAGCGCCAGGCCAGCTTCGCGAGCGCCATCCGCGATGGCGGCCACGCGACCGTGGTACTTGTTGCCGCCGCGGTCGAACACGACGGAGTCGATCCCGGCCGCCTTGGCACGCTCGGCGACAAGCGCGCCGACGGTGCGGGCCTTGTCTGCCTTGGGTGCCTCGGAGCCGCGCAGGTCGGCCTCCATGGTCGATGCCGACGCGATGGTCTTACCCAGCGAGTCGTCGACGACCTGAACGAAGACGTGACGCGACGAGCGGGTGACCACCAGGCGCGGACGCAGGGCGGTGCCGACGACGCGACGACGGACACGCAGGTGACGACGACCGCGCGAGCGCAGCTTGCTGCCGCGGTTGCCCTTGGTGTGCTTGAGTGCGTAACCCATGATCACTTACCAGCCTTTCCGGCCTTGCGCACCACGACTTCGTCCGCGTACCGCACGCCCTTGCCCTTGTAGGGCTCCGGCCTACGGATCTTGCGGATGTTCGCGGCGACCTCGCCCACCTGCTGCTTGTCGATGCCGGCGACCGAGAACTTGGTCGGCGACTCGACGGAGAAGGTGATGCCCTGGGGCGCCTTCACCGACACGGGGTGGGAGAAGCCGAGGGCGAACTCGAGGTCGGTGCCCTTCGCGGTCACACGGTAGCCCGTGCCCACGATCTCCAGCTTCTTGGTGTAGCCCTCGGTGACACCGAGGACCATGTTGTTGATGAGCGTGCGGGTCAGGCCGTGAAGCGACCTGCTCTCGCGCTCATCGTCGGGGCGGCTCACCACGATGGCGCCGTCCTCACCGCGCTCGACGGTGAGGGGCTCCGGCACGTTGTGCTTGAGCTCGCCCTTGGGACCGGTCACCGTGATGGTGCGATCCTCGATGGTGACGTTCTGGACAGTGGCCGGTACTGCAACCGGCAGGCGTCCGATGCGGGACATAGTAGTTAGTCTCCTCTCCCGCTCACCAGATGTAGGCGAGGACTTCCCCACCCACACCCTTCTTGGCTGCCTGCTTGTCGGTCAGAAGGCCGGAGGACGTGGACAGAATCGCCACGCCCAGTCCGCCGAGGACCTTGGGCAGGTTGGTGGACTTCGCGTACACACGCAGGCCCGGCTTCGAGATGCGACGAATCCCGGAGATGGCACGCTCACGGCTTTCCGCGTACTTGAGCTCGAGGACGAGCTTGCTGCCCACCTCGGCCTCTTCCTCGGTCCAGCCGAGGATGTAGCCCTCTGCCTTCAGGATGTCCGCAATGCGGGCCTTCAACTTCGAGTACGGCATGGACGCGGTCTCGTGGTACGCCCCTGAGGCGTTACGGATCCGCGTCAGCATGTCCGCGATCGGGTCGGTCATGGTCATGTCTGTTGCTTCTTCCTCACCTGGTTTCCCTCGGCATCATTGCTGTGCCTCGGGACCTCTGGCGGTAGTCCTTACCAGCTGCTCTTGGTCACGCCGGGGAGCTCACCGCGGTGAGCCATCTCGCGAAGGCAGACTCGGCAGAGTCCGAACTTGCGATACACGGAATGCGGACGACCGCAGCGCTGGCACCGGGTGTAGCCGCGCACAGCGAACTTGGGCTTGCGCTCCGACTTCTTGATCAGGGCTGTCTTCGCCATATCAGTTCTCCTTGAAGGGGAAGCCGAGCAGCTTGAGCAGCGCGCGTCCCTCGTCGTCGGTCTTCGCCGTGGTCACGACCGTGATGTCCATACCGCGGACGCGATCGATCTTGTCCTGGTCGATCTCGTGGAACATGACCTGCTCCGTGAGACCGAAGGTGTAGTTGCCGTTGCCGTCGAAGTGCTTCGGCGACAGACCACGGAAGTCGCGGATACGCGGCAGCGCGGTCGACAGCAGGCGGTCCAGGAACTCCCACATGCGAGCGTTGCGCAGTGTGACGTGCGCACCGATCGGCATTCCCTCACGCAGCTTGAACTGCGCAATGGACTTGCGAGCCTTGGTGACCTGGGGCTTCTGGCCGGTGATGGCTGCGAGGTCGCGGATGGCGCCGTCGATGACCTTCGAGTCGCGGGCGGCGTCGCCGACACCCATGTTCACGACGATCTTGGTCACTCCGGGCACCAGCATGACGTTCTCGTAACCGAACTGCTCGGTCAGCTGCGTCTTGATGGTGTCGTTGTACTTCGTCTTCAGACGCGGGGTGGGCGTCTGGGTAGCGGTCTCGCTCATCAGATGTCCTTCCCGGAGCGCTTCGCGAAGCGGACACGCACCTGCTTGGAGCGGCCGTTCTCGAGCTCGACGGTCTCGACGCGGTACCCGACCTTGGTCGGCTTGTTGTCCTCAGGGTCGACCAGGGCCACGTTCGAGACGTGAAGAGAGGCTTCGCGCTGCTCGATGCCGCCCGCGCCCCCCGCCTGGTTCGGCTTGAGGTGGTGCGTGCGCCGGTTGATGCCCTCGACGAGGACGCGCCCCGTGTCGGGGAACACCTGGAGCACACGACCCTGCTTGCCCTTGTCGCCGGCCTCGAGCCCGCGCGCGGCGAGCTTGTCGCCGTCGCTCGAGCGACCGGTGATGACCTGGACGAGATCGCCCTTCTTGATCTTCATCTTTGCCATATCACAGCACCTCCGGTGCCAGCGAGATGATCTTCATGAAGCGCTTGTCGCGCAGCTCGCGACCGACAGGGCCGAAGATGCGCGTACCGCGCGGCTCGCCGTCAGCCTTGAGGATCACCGCTGCGTTCTCGTCGAAGCGGATGTAGGACCCGTCGGCACGCCGACGCTCCTTGGACGTGCGGACGACGACCGCCTTGATGACGTCGCCCTTCTTGACGTTGCCACCGGGGATGGCGTCCTTGACGGTCGCCACGATGGTGTCCCCGATGCTGGCGTAACGGCGACCGGAGCCACCGAGAACGCGGATGCACAGAATCTCCTTGGCACCCGTGTTGTCGGCGACCTTCAGTCGCGACTCCTGCTGAATCACTCGTTCTCCTATCGTCTCACCGGTTCTCTTCCGCCCCGCGGGAGCGGGACGACCGAGCCTTGCGGAACGGAATGTGGACCATGCCCGGCATCGTCCCTGGTCACAGCATGGACCGGGGGCGTCACCGACGACGGGCCCCGGGCACCAAAAAACCCTCAGCCGGACTCACGCACTAGCATGGAGAACGCAGAACGTTCGCTTCTCGTGCAAGGTCTCCGACGAGGAGGGATCTGGTGGTACCGGATCCTGTCACGGACTCCAGCTCCCATGCACCCGGGGGCGCTCGGGGACAGTCGTCCGGCAACTGCTCAAGACTACGCGCTACCACGGGGCGGTGTCACCCTGCGAAGGGCATCTACCTGGTGTGTGCTTGCTCTCGTGACGTCCGACCTGCCGCATGAGGAACGACCTAGACTCGGTGCATGATCGACATCGACGTCGCACGGCGACTCAAGGACGCAGGCCTTCCGTGGGAGCCCGCGGACGGAGACCTCTTCATGATCGACACCGAGCAGATGCGCGACGAGGCGTTCATGCTCTCCTCCATGGTGATCGAGCGGGGGCCAGGACTGGCCGGCGGACAGGTGTTCCGGTTCAACGGCACCACGGAGTGGGCGCTGGACTCGATCGAGCAGCACGAGGCGCTGTGGATTCCGCGGGAGGACCAGCTGCGCTCGGCACTGGGCACCGCGTTCCGCGCGCTCCGGCGGGAGGAGGACGGGGTCTTCACCGTCGACCTCTCCCCCGCTGACGGCGCAGAGCGTCGTGAGATCCGTGCCCCGCAAGCGGAGGATGCCTACGCCGGGGCGCTGCTCGTGCACCTGACGCACGCCGGCTGAATCGTCCCGGCTCACACCCCAGCTGAGTCCTCCCGCCGCGCGCACCGGTCGAATCGTCCCGGCTCACGCAGCAGCTGAGCCGTCCTGCCTCACGCACCGTGGACGAGAGATGCTCCGGGACGACCGAAGGGCCGGTCCTCCCCGTGGGGAGAACCGGCCCTTCGAACGATCCTGATGCGGTCACGAGGACCGCGGGATCACTTGGCGCGCTCGGTGACCTCGACCAGACGCCACCGCTTGGAGGCGGACATCGGGCGGGTCTCCATGAGGACGACACGGTCGCCGATACCGGCGGTGTTCTCCTCATCGTGGGCCTTGAACTTGCTGGTCTTGGTCGTGACCTTGCCGTACCGAGCGTGCTTCACACGCTCCTCGACCTCGACGACGATCGTCTTCTCCATCTTGTCGGAGACCACGAAGCCGCGAACGGTCTTGCGGTAGGGACGCTCGTGGGAGGACGCGTGCGCGCCTTCCTTGTCGAGCTCCTCGACGGCCGGGGTCTCGGCCTGGGTGTTCTCAGTCATCTCTGTTCCTCGCTTCGCGGTCACTCGGCGCTGCCGGGCGCCTGACGGATGCCCAGCTCGCGCTCGCGCAGGATCGTGTAGATCCGTGCGATGTCCTTCTTGACGGACCGCAGGCGGCCGGAGCTCTCGAGCTGTCCGGTGGCCGACTGGAAACGGAGCTTGAACAGCTCGTCCTTGGCCTTTGCCAGCTCTTCGACCAGCTTCGGATCATCCAGCTTGTCGATTTCTTCGGCGGTGAGCTTGGTCGCTGCCATCAGATGTCACCACCCTCTCGGCTCAGAATGCGGCACTTCATGGGGAGCTTGTGCATCGCCAGGCGCAGAGCCTCGCGAGCAACCTCCTCGTCGACGCCGGCGATCTCGAACATAACGCGTCCCGGCTTGATATTTGCGATCCACCACTCGACCGAACCCTTACCGGAGCCCATGCGGACCTCGGCAGGCTTCTTGGTGAGAGGACGATCGGGGTAGATGTTGATGAACACCTTGCCGCCACGCTTCATGTAGCGGGTCATGGCGATACGTGCAGCCTCGATCTGACGGTTCGTGACGTAGGCAGGCGCGAGCGCCTGGATGCCGTAGTCGCCGAACGCGAGATCGGTGCCGCCCTTGGCCATACCGCTGCGGGTCGGGTGGTGCTGCTTGCGGTGCTTGGTCCTGCGGGGGATCAGCATGTCGCTCAGGCCTCCGTTCCGGACTGCTGGACGGGAGCGGAAGCCGGCTGCTCGGCGGGAGCGGCGGCCGGAGCGGCAGCCTGTGCTGCGCCCTCCGTGCTGCCGTCCCGACGTGCGGTGGCGTTGCGCTCGTTACGACGGCCACGCGGGCGCTCTGCACGCGGGCCGCCACGTCCGCCGGAGCGGGGACCCTGCGAGGCGGCCTGCTGAGCCGCGAGCTCCTTGGCGGTGACGTCGCCCTTGTAGATCCACACCTTCACGCCGATACGGCCGAAGGCGGTCTTGGCCTCGTAGAAGCCGTAATCGATGTTCGCACGGAGGGTGTGCAGCGGCACGCGTCCCTCACGGTAGAACTCGCTGCGGCTCATCTCCGCGCCGCCGAGACGACCGGAGACGGCCACTCGGATGCCCTTCGCACCGGCGCGCTGCGCGGACTGCATGCCCTTGCGCATCGCACGGCGGAAGGAGACACGGGCGGCGAGCTGCTCGGCGATGCCCTGAGCAACCAGCTGGGAATCAGCCTCGGGGTTCTTGACCTCGAGGATGTTCAGCTGGATCTGCTTACCGGTGAGCTTCTCCAGCGCACCGCGCAGACGCTCGGCCTCCGCGCCACGACGCCCGATGACGATGCCCGGGCGGGCGGTGTGGAGATCGACGCGCACACGATCACGGGTGCGCTCGATCTCGACCTTCGAGATGCCGGCTCGCTCCATGCCCTTGGACATGAGCTCGCGGATCGCGACGTCTTCCTTCACGTAGTCGCGGTAGCGCTGACCCTCCTTCGAGGA
Organism: Brachybacterium tyrofermentans; assembly: GCF_039526165.1. Taxonomy (NCBI): domain Bacteria; kingdom Bacillati; phylum Actinomycetota; class Actinomycetes; order Micrococcales; family Dermabacteraceae; genus Brachybacterium; species Brachybacterium tyrofermentans. The sequence continues at coordinate 84,862 of NZ_BAAAIR010000048.1, read as the reverse complement.
ATCAGCGAACCACCGGCTGCTGTGCTCCGTCGTGATCCCGAGACGGAACCCATTCGGATTGACCTTCTGGCCCATACGGGACTCCTTACTTCTTCACGGGAGCGACGACCACGGTGACGTGGCTGCTGCGCTTCTTGATCTGGAAGGCTCGACCCTGTGCACGCGGCTGGAACCGCTTCATGGTCGGGCCCTCGTCGACGAATGCGGCGGAGACGGCGAGTTCGCGCTCATCGAAGCGCTCCCCTGCCTGATCTGCCTTCACCCGCGCGTTGGCGATCGCGGACTCGACGAGCTTTCGGACGGGCTCACTGGCGGCCTGCGGGGCGAACCGCAGAATGTCCAGTGCCTCGGCCGTGCTCTTGCCACGAATCAGGTCCACAACGCGGCGAGCCTTCATGGGCGACATGCGGAGATGCCGCACCTGCGCCTTGGCTTCCATTGCTGTCCTGCTTTCTTCTGGGTGTCGGGACGTGCTGTCGTGCTGACCTCAGGTCAGCGGCGACGGCCCTTTCTGTCGTCCTTCTCGTGGCCCTTGAAAGTCCGCGTGGGAGCGAACTCGCCGAGCTTGTGGCCGACCATCGACTCGGTGATGAACACCGTGACGTGCTTGCGACCGTCGTGCACTGCGAAGGTGTGGCCGAGGAAGTCCGGTGTGACCACCGAACGACGCGACCAGGTCTTGATCAGATTCTTGGTGCCCTTCTCGTTCTGGACATCCACCTTCTTCTGAAGGTGGTCGTCCACGAAGGGGCCCTTGGCGATACTGCGAGGCATAGTTCCTGATTCTCCCTATCAGCGCTTCTTGCCGGACCGACGACGGCGCACGATGAGCTTGTCGCTCTCCTTGCCCGGTCGACGGGTACGGCCCTCGGGCTGACCCCAGGGCGACACCGGATGACGACCACCGGAGGTACGGCCTTCGCCGCCACCATGGGGGTGATCCACGGGGTTCATGACGACGCCACGCACGTGAGGGCGCTTGCCCTTCCAGCGCATGCGGCCGGCCTTGCCCCAGTTGATGTTGGACTGCTCGGCGTTGCCGACCTCGCCGATGGTCGCGCGGCAGCGCGCATCGACGTTGCGGATCTCGCCGGACGGCATGCGCAGCTGCGCATACGGACCTTCCTTGGCGACCAGCTGCACGGAGCTGCCGGCGCTTCGGGCGATCTTCGCGCCGCCACCGGGGCGGAGCTCGATCGCGTGGAGGACGGTACCGAGCGGGATGTTGCGCAGCGGCAGGTTGTTGCCGGGCTTGATGTCCGACCCTGCGCCGTTCTCGATCCAGTCGCCCTGACGCAGCTTGGCCGGGGCGAGGATGTACCGCTTCTCGCCGTCGACGTAGTGCAGCAGCGCGATGCGTGCGGTGCGGTTGGGGTCGTACTCGATGTGAGCGACCTTGGCGTTGACGCCGTCCTTGTCGTGGCGACGGAAGTCGATCACGCGGTAGGCACGCTTGTGGCCACCGCCCCGGTGACGGGACGTGATGCGACCGTTGTTGTTACGGCCGCCGGTCTTGGACAGCGGGCGGACCAGAGACTTCTCCGGCGTCGACCGGGTGACCTCGACGAAGTCGGCGCCACTCGAGAAACGACGACCGGGCGTGGTCGGCTTGCTCTTACGAATTGCCATGTGGGATTCCCTCAGACTCTCTTCGGCTCCTCGGATATCGGCCGCCTCAGGCGACCGACCCTCCGAAGATGTCGATGGCTCCGTCAGTCAGGGTGACGATGGCGCGCTTCGTATCGTTGCGCTTGCCGGTCCCGAAGCGCGTACGGCGCGACTTGCCCTGACGGTTGATCGTGTTCACCGAGGAGACCTTGACGTCGAAAATCGATTCGACGGCGATCTTGATCTCGGTCTTGTTGGCGCGGGCATCCACCAGGAAGGTGTACTTGCCGTTGTCCATCAGCCCGTAGCTCTTCTCGGAGACAACCGGGGCCAGCAGGACGTCGCGGGGATCCTTGTTCAGTGAGGTCACTTCGAGTCCTCCTCGTCCGTCGAGGACTCCTTGACCGCGTTCGCGAACCCGGCGGCCGTGGCGGCCTCCTCGGTCGCGAACCAGACCTCAGCCTTGGTACGTCCGTACCACGGGGAATCCTCGGTGTGGAACTTCATCGAATCCTGGTTGCCCTTGATGCTGAAGCCCTCGGGAGCGGAGCCGTCGGCCACGGGGGCCGCCGAACCTGCACCGTAGGGAGCATCGTCCACCGCAGCGGCCGGAGCGGCAGCAGCGGTCTTCGCCGTGGCGAAGGAGGAGGTGGGAAGAGCCAGGGTTGCCTGGGCCACGAAGTCCTCGAGCGCACCGGAGGTGAAGACCACGTCGTCGGAACGCATGACGTCGTAGGTGTTCACCTGGTCCGCGTACAGGACGTGGGTGGCAGGCAGGTTGCGCGAGCTGAGCGCGCCCAGATCGTCGTCACGACGCACGACGACCAGCAGGTGCCGGCGGTCGGAGACGTAGGACAGGGTGACGCGCGCGGCCTTGGTGGACGCGACATCCCCGGTGAGCAGGGACGAGACCACGTGGATACGACCGTTGCGGGCCCGATCCGAGAGGGCTCCGCGCAGGGCGGCGGCCTTCATCTTCTTCGGGGTGCGCTGGCTGTAGTCGCGCGGCACGGGACCGTGCACGACGCCACCACCGGCGAACTGCGGGGCGCGGAGGGAGCCCTGACGGGCACGACCGGTGCCCTTCTGCTTCCAGGGCTTCTTGCCGCCACCTCGCACCTCGGCGCGGGTCTTGGTCTTGTGGGTGCCCTGACGAGCGGCCGCCTGCTGGGCGACGACCACCTGGTGGATCAGGGGGACGCTGGTCTGCACGTCGAAGATCGACGCAGGCAGCTCGACGGTGCCGGACTTCTTACCGGCCGTATCGAGCACGTCGACAGTCAGATTCGCTGCCATCGGGCTCAGGCCTCCTTCGCGGGGCTCTTGACAGCCGAGCGGACGAGCACGAGGCCGCCCTTGGGGCCGGGAACGGCACCCTTGACGAGCACGAGGCCCTTCTCGACGTCGACCGCGTGAACGGTCAGGTTCTGGACACTGGTGCGGTCGCTGCCCATACGGCCAGCCATGCGCTGGCCCTTGAAGACGCGACCGGGGGTGGAGGCGCCACCGATGGAACCGGGCTTGCGGTGGTTGCGGTGCGCACCATGGGAGGCGCCGACACCGGCGAACCCGTGGCGCTTCATGACGCCCGCGGTGCCCTTGCCCTTGGAGGTGCCGACGACGTCGACCTTCTGGCCGGACTCGAAGACCGACGCGTCGATCTCCTGGCCCAGCGAGTAGTCAGCGGCGTTGCCGGTGCGCAGCTCGACGAGGTGACGGCGCGGGGTCACGCCGGCCTTCTCGAAGTGGCCGCGGAGCGGGCCCGACACCTTGCGCGGATCGATCTGCCCGTAGGCGATCTGCACGGCGTCGTAGCCGTCGGTCTCGATGGACCGGATCTGGGTCACGACGTTGGCACCGGTCTGCACGACGGTCACGGGAACGAGCTTTCCGTTCTCGTCCCAGACCTGGGTCATGCCGAGCTTGGTGCCGAGCACGCCGGACACCGGACGGGCCTTCTGGCCGGTCAGTTCGTTGCTCATGTCCACCTGCCTCAGAGCTTGATCTCGATATTGACATCCGCAGGCAGATCGAGGCGCATGAGCGAGTCCACAGCCTTGGGCGTGGGATCGACGATGTCGATCAGTCGCTTGTGCGTGCGCATCTCGAAATGCTCACGGGAGTCCTTGTACTTGTGGGGAGAACGGATCACACAGAACACGTTCTTCTCCGTCGGCAGCGGCACCGGGCCCACAACAGTCGCGCCCGCGCTGGTGACCGTGTCCACGATCTTGCGCGCAGAGGTGTCGATCACCTCGTGGTCGTACGACTTGAGCCGGATGCGGATCTTCTGTCCCGCCATGGCGTCCTGTCTCTCTTTCGTCTGGCATGGATACACCCGATCCCCGGTACCCGAGGACGGGCGTGTCGGCCTCTGCGGGGCACACGAGCCCAGCATTCGGCCGCCGAGAATCGGCTGGTTCTGCAACGTTCCCTCGTATCGATGCGCAATCTCTGCCAGGGGCAGAGTTCGCATCCTCGGGATGGACCTCATCCGGTGATCATTCGCCGCAGGTCGGAGACCCACGGAGAACGGAACCGGGCATGTCGGTCCGCGCAGACAACTCGTCTAGTCTGCCAGACACCCCACAGCCCCACAAGGGGAGGCCGGGTGCACCCGGTCACAGAACACAGCGGGGCCCGTCGTCACCACGGCTGGTCACTCTCCGCGCTGGAGCCTGCCCGGCCGGCCCCTGCGGGCGCGCATGGGCCTGCTGCGACCGGCACAGCCCCGCGCGACCCAGCACAGGCCCGCACCGGCCCCGGCACGCCTCGGCCCCCGGCACGCCTCGGGTCACTTGTTCGTGCTGGGACCGACGCCGCCCTGCAGCTGGCGCTGGAAGATCACGTAGACCACGATCACCGGGATCACGGTGATCACCACGGAGGCGAACATGCCTCCCCAGTCGACCTTGTAGCCCTGCTGCGCCTGCAGGTTCACGAGGCCCTGTGCCAGCACGTAGTTGCGTCGGTCGGTGTTGAGCACCAGCGGCAGCAGGTACTGGTTCCACAGGCCCAGGAAGTTGAAGATCGCGAGCGAGGCGAGGCCCGGCTTCGCCATCGGCAGCATCACCTGGAAGAAGGTGCGGAAGTCGCCGGCGCCGTCGATGGCCGCCGCCTCGCCGATCTCCTCCGGCAGGCTCGCGAAGAAGGAGTGCAGGAAGAACACCGTGAACGGGAGCGCGAAGGCGACATAGGACAGGGTCACGCCCACGAGCCCCATCCGTCCTTCGAGCAGGCCCATGTTCCGCAGCACGAAGAACAGCGGGACCACCGCGAGGAAGATCGGGAACGTGAGGCCGGCGACCATTCCGAAGTAGATCGCCCGGTTCCCGGGGAACCTGTACCGGGCCAGGATGTACGCGCACATCGCGCCCAGCAGCATCACGATGATCAGCGCGGAGCCGACCACGATCAGGGTGTTGGCGAAGTACTGCCCGATCTTGGCCTCGGTCCACGCCCGGGAGTAGTTCTCCAGCTGCGGCTCGGCCGGCAGCCCGAAGGGATCCGTGAGGATCTCCTGGGAGGTCTTGAACGATGTGTAGACGGTCCACAGCAGGGGCAGGATCACCAGGAGCGCCCAGATGCTCAGGATGATGTGGTGAAGAGCCGAGTAGCCCCGTCCCTCGCTGCTGCGCGGGGGCCGTGCGGAGCTCCCGCCGCGTCGTCGACCGGCGGCGGTGACGTCGGCCGGTCGGTCCGTGTGCTCGGCGCCGGGGCGCGTGGTGGTCGGGTTCATCGTTCGTCCTTCCGGGGCCGCCCGACGGTGATGACCACGACGGCCACCAGCATCGTCACGATCGCCATGAGCACTCCCATCGCGCTCGCCTCACCGAAGCGGCCGTCACGGAAGGCGGTCTGGTACAGGTGCAGGGACACGACCTTGGTGCTGTTGCCGGTCCCTCCGTTGGGTGTCATCACGGAGATGAAGGTGAAGGCGTCCAGGGCGAAGATGCCGATGTAGACCACGGCCGTGGAGATGTTGTCCCGCACCATGGGGGCGACGACCTGGACGGCGGTGCGCAGCCGGCCGGCGCCGTCGATGCGAGCCGCCTCGAGGACCTCGGAGGGGATCGACTTGATCGACGCGACGAACAGCACCATGTAGAAGCCGACGAAGGTCCAGATCATCGCGAAGGCCACCGCGGCCAGGGCGAAGCGCTGATCGCCGAGCCAGGCGTTGTGGATCTCGGGGACCGGGCCGAGCCCGAGCAGTCCGATGACCGCGTTCACGGCGCCCACCACGAGGTTGAGGAACCCGTTCAGCAGGCCACCGCCGGGGTGGTAAATGAAGTTGAACAGGATGCCCGTGATGACCGCCGGAACGGCATAGGGGAAGAAGCTGATGACGCGATAGAACCCCGCCCCGCGCACGCCGCGGACGCCGCCGTGGGTGCTGCCGCCGATGGTCACCATGACCGCCAGCGCGAAGGAGAGCGTGATCGTGATCGTGGGCAGCAGGACGAGCAGGATCAGGTTGTTGCGCAGCGACTTCCAGAAGACGGCGTCGCCGAAGATCCGCTCGTAGTTCTCCAGTCCGATGAAGTCCATCGACGGGCTGAGGCCCGACCAGTTCGTCAGCGAGTAGTAGAACGACTGCAGGAACGGCGAGACGACGAACATGAGGTAGACGACGAGCGGGAGCCCCAGGAACACCAGGAAGAACAGCATCCGCTCGAGGGAGGGCCGACGACGGCGGCGGCGCACGACCGGAGTGGTCGTGGCCGCCGCCTCGTCGTGCCCGACGAAGGTATCGGGAGAGGTCATGAACCAGCCTTGAACTTCGTGATCGAGTCGTCCTCCCGAACGGCGTCGATCATGGCCTGCTGCTCCTCGGCGAGGGTCGCGGAATCGATGTCGCCCTTGAGGAACTTCGTCCAGCTGGTGATCGAGTCGGCGCCCAGGCCGTACCAGTCGGAGAAGTTGTAGGTGAAGGTGTTCTCGCCTGCCGCGGTGATCATCGCGTTCACCGAGGCGAGCGCGGTGGAGCCGAACCCGTCCTCCGGCACGGTGTCCTTGATGACCGACGGCGCCTTGGTGAGCTCGGCGAAGTTCTTCGCCTGCTCCTTCGAGAGCATCACGCGCAGGAACTCGGCACCGCCCGAGGGGTTCTCGCCGCCGGAGGGCACGAAGTACTGCTCCGCCGCGGTGCCGTGGAAGGCCTCGTAGGGCATCGTGCTGTCGGGGAGGGACGGGACCGGCGCGCCGGTCATCGCATAGCCCTCGGGCGTGACGTCTGCCTGCTCGTTCTCGATCCAGGAGCCGGAGGGGTAGAACACCGACTTGCCCTGTACCCAGTTGGTCTGCGCATCGGTGTGCTTGATGCCCTCGCCGCCGGGCTCGAAGTAGCCGGCCTCGACGGCCGCAGCCATCGCGTCGAACGCCTGGACGACGGCGTCCTGGGAGAACGCGTCCTCCTCGAGGTTGTCGATCTTGGTGAGCACCTCGGGACCACCCAGCTTTGCGGCCATGGAGAGGGCCATCTCCTGGTAGTAGTTCGAGGCGTTCTGGCCGCCGTAGGAGAACAGGTAGCGCCCCTCCCCCTTGACCTCCTCGCCGAGGGTCATGAGGTCATCCCAGGTCTCCGGGACGGTCCAGCCCTTCTCCTCGAACTCCTTGGCGGAGTACCAGAGGGCGAAGACCGTGTAGACGTAGTTCATGCCGAGGAACGTGCCGTCGAACATGCCCGGGGAGGTGACGCCGGGCAGCAGGTTCTCCTCGATCGTCCCCTCGCCGTCGACCATCGGGGCGGCGAGGAGATCGCCGAGATCCGCGAGCTGGTCGATCAGCCCGTCGATCGAGAGCTTCTGGGCGCCGGAGTTGTCGAAGACATCCGGCGGGGTGCCGCCGGCGAACTGCGGCTGGAGGTCGGGCTGGATGTTGACGGTCGCGTCGACGGTGACCTTGGACTCCGGGTACAGCTCCTCATACTTCGCTCCGGCATCCTCGGCGTACTTGGTGCCATAGCCGCCGTCGAAGATCACGGCGTGCACAGGCAGGGTGCCGTCCACACCCAGCGGATTCTCCTCGGAGGTCTCCCCCTCGCCGGTGACGGAACCGCCACCCTCCTTCTCGTCCCCGCCGCCACCGCCACCGCCACCGGCGCAGGCGGCGAGCATCGAGGCGCCGGCGCCCGCTCCGGCGATCGCCAGGAAGTGGCGGCGTGACGCACCGATCCGCTCCAGCGGAGTCATGTCATCAGCAGAAGTGCCCATCAGATTCCTCTTTCGTCTTCATCGTCGAAAAGGCGGTGTCAACACTGACGTCGTCCCATCGGACGACTGCACATTCACCTTACGTGGCGGGCCCCTCGAAATCGGACACTTGACTGCCTCTATCGGTCACGAGTCGATGACGAGTGGTGGACGCCGAGGAGCATGTCCGTGCCAGACGACTCCCACGATTCGTCCGGCAGGTGCCCAGCCGATTCTGTGCCTGCTGGATTACGGTGACCCCATGACCCAGCCACGTCACCCCGCCTCGCCTCTGACCGCGCGCCTGTACGACCTGGAGTACCCGCGTTCGCTCGGCGTCTACAGCACGTACCAGGAGGTGCAGGCTGTCGTCGACACCCTGGCGGACAACCACTTCCCGGTGCAGAGCACGTTGATCGTCGGCACGGACCTCAAGCTCATGGAGCGGGTCACCGGACGGAAGTCCTGGGGCCGCGTCATCGGGCAGGGCGCGCTCTCGGGACTCTGGATGGGGTTGTTCCTGGGCCTGCTGCTGATGCTCATCGCCCCGAGCAACTTCATGGTCGTGCTGACGAGTGTGCTGCTGGGCATCGTGTTCTTCACGGTCTGGGCGGTCATCGGCTACGCGATGTCGGGCGGCAAACGGGACTTCACCTCAATGACCTCGACGATCCCGATGCAGTACGAGCTCCTGGTCGAGCACAAGCACGCCGACGAGGCTCGTCGTCTCCTCGTCGAGACCGGTGCCGCACCGGCTGTCACGCCGCACTCCCCCAGCACCCAGCTGCCGGGCCATGGGGCCCCCAGCGGCTATCCCGGTCCGTCGCAGCCCGGTTCCTCGCAGCCCGGTTCCTCGCAGCCCGGTTTCTCGCAGTCCGGCCCCTCGCAGCCGAACTCCTCGTACGGGACCCCGCCCACTCACGGAGGAAACTCGGTCCCGCAGTACGGATCGGCGCCCGTCGCTTCTCCGCCGTCTTCCGAGCGCCCGGACTCGCAGCGACCGTCGCGCCCCACCTACGGCAAGCCGATCGACTCCGCGCCGCAGCCCACCGCGAGCGATGCGTCCTCGCGCACGGGACGGCCCGCCTTCGGCCGTCCCGCCGGAACCGCTCTCTACGAGGGATCGCCCGCCGCAGCAGAGCCGCAACGTCCTGTTGCGGAGCAGGCCCACGGATCGCAGGCTTACGGATCACAGCCATCGGGTTCCCCGTCGGCCGCGGATCATGATCGTCCGGGCTTCGGCTACTCCTACCCGGAACGTCCGAAGCAGCCTGAGCAGTCCGGAGATGATCAGAACTCCGAGGGCGAGTCCCGATGAACTGCCCCACCGGGCAGCCGTCCCAGCTGGCATCAGAGATGTCTGACTGCTGCAACGTCTGACATCGACATCGACTGACACCAGCAGAGGCTGACACCGACAGACTCTGTCACCAGCAGGGGATGTCATCGGCAGAGACCCAGACCGGCACCGGCTGGACAGACAAGGCCCCGTCCGCTCATGGAGCGGACGGGGCCTTTCGTGTCGCCGGGCTCTGCAGCGCTGCACCACTTGCGCGCGTGCGACCTGTCCTGCCCGTCCTGCTCGTCCTGACGTAGCGCGATCGACTCGTGCTGTCCGGGTCAGTCCGGCCCTGCCCTCACAAAGCGGAAGCAGACGGTCCCGCACCTGCCCTCTCGGCCCAGGAACACGAGGTCCTGCACCTGCGCTCTCCGTCCGGGAACAGACGAAGGCCCCGACCCGGTGAACCCGGGTCGGGGCCTTCTGGCTGCTCAGCGTCCGCTCAGCGAACGCCTCACCGCTGCGGGGTCGCCCCCGCTCAGATCACTTGATGATCTTGGTGACGCGGCCTGAGCCCACGGTGCGGCCACCCTCACGGATGGCGAAGCCGAGGCCCTCCTCCATGGCGATCGGCTGGATGAGCTCGACCGTCATCTCGGTGTTGTCGCCGGGCATGACCATCTCGGTGCCCTCGGGCAGCTCGATGACGCCGGTGACGTCGGTGGTCCGGAAGTAGAACTGCGGACGGTAGTTCGAGTAGAACGGGTTGTGACGGCCACCCTCGTCCTTGGACAGGATGTAGACCTGGCCCTCGAAGTTCGTGTGCGGGGTGATGGTGCCGGGCTTGGCCACGACCTGGCCGCGCTCGACGTCCTCACGCTTGGTGCCACGAAGGAGGAGGCCGCAGTTCTCGCCGGCCCACGCCTCGTCCATCTGCTTGTGGAACATCTCGATGCCCGTGACGATCGTCTTCTGGGGCGCACGGATGCCGAGGATCTCGATCTCCGAGTTGATCGCGAGCTTGCCGCGGTCGACCTTACCGGTGACGACGGTGCCACGACCCTGGATCGTGAAGACGTCCTCGATCGGCATGAGGAAGGGCTGGTCGAGATCGCGGACGGGGTCCGGGATCTTCTCGTCCACAGCCTCCATGAGCTCTTCGATCTTCTTGACCCACTTCTCATCGCCCTCGAGGGCCTTGAGAGCGGAGACCTGGATGACGGGTGCATCCTCGTCGAAGCCCTGAGCGCCCAGCATCTCGCGGACCTCCATCTCGACGAGCTCGAGGATTTCCTCGTCGTCGACCATGTCGGACTTGTTGAGAGCTGCGAGCAGGTACGGAACGCCGACCTGCTTGGCGAGCAGGACGTGCTCGCGGGTCTGAGCCATCGGGCCGTCGGTGGCGGCGACCACGAGGATCGCGCCGTCCATCTGAGCCGCGCCGGTGATCATGTTCTTGACGTAGTCGGCGTGACCGGGGGCATCGACGTGCGCGTAGTGGCGCTTGTCGGTCTCATACTCGATGTGCGAGACGTTGATCGTGATGCCGCGCTGCTTCTCCTCGGGCGCGTTATCGATCGTGTCGAAGTCGCGCTTCTGGTTGATCTCGGGGAACTTGTCGTACAGAACCTTCGAGATCGCGGCGCTCAGCGTCGTCTTGCCATGGTCGACGTGACCGATGGTGCCGATGTTGACGTGCGGCTTGGTCCGCTCGAACTTGGCCTTGGCCATGATGGTGTCCTCCTAGGACTTCTAATCGTGGTACTTCTTGGATCGGGATCGGATCCCCTCCCGAGTGGGAAGGTGGCCGATGGAGAAGTGGGGGAACAGGAGAAGGATCCTACCTGCTCCCCCGTGTCTCACTCGCCCCGGGTCTTGGCGACGATCTCCTCAGCGATGCTGGAGGGGACCTCCGCGTAGCTGTCGAACTGCATCGTGTACATCGCGCGACCCTGGGTCTTGGACCGCAGGTCGCCGACGTACCCGAACATCTCGGACAGCGGGACGAGAGCACGGACGATCTTCGCTCCGCTCGCGTCCTCCATCGACTGGACCTGACCGCGCCGCGAGTTCAGATCGCCGATGACATCTCCCATGTAGTCCTCCGGCGTACGGACCTCGACGTCCATGAGCGGCTCGAGGATGACCGGCTGCGCCTTGCGCAGGGCTTCCTTGGCCGCCATGGAGCCGGCGATCTTGAACGCCATCTCCGAGGAGTCGACATCGTGGTAGGCGCCGTCAAGCAGCGAGGCCTTGACGTTGACCACCGGGTATCCGGCGAGGATGCCGGACTGCAGAGCAGTCTGGATGCCCGCGTCCACGCTCGGGATGTACTCGCGCGGGATACGGCCGCCGGTGACCTTGTTCTCGAACTCGTAGAACACGCCGTCCTCGGCGTCGGTCAGCGGACCGAAGGTGACCTGGATCTTCGCGAACTGGCCGGAGCCACCGGTCTGCTTCTTGTGGGTGAAGTCGTACTTCTCCACAGTCCGCTTGATCGTCTCGCGGTAGGCGACCTGGGGCTTGCCGATGTTGGCCTCGACGTTGAACTCGCGACGCATACGGTCCACGAGGATGTCGAGGTGCAGCTCGCCCATGCCCTTGATGACGGTCTGACCGGTCTCCTCGTCGAACTCGACCTGGAAGGTCGGGTCCTCCTTGGCGAGCTTCTGGATGGCGACACCCAGCTTCTCCTGGTCGCTCTTGGTCTTCGGCTCGATGGCCACCGAGATGACGGGCTCCGGGAAGCTCATGGACTCCAGCTGAACCGGGTTCGCCGGATCAGCGAGCGTATCGCCCGTTGTGGTGTCCTTGAGGCCGATGAACGCGTAGATGTGGCCCGCGAAGGCCTCATCCACCGGGTTCTCCTTGTTGGAGTGCATCTGGAACAGCTTGCCGACGCGCTCCTTCTTGCCGGTCGTGACGTTCAGGATCTGATCGCCCTGCTTCACCTGACCGGAATAGACGCGCACGTAGGTCAGCGACCCGAAGAACGCGTGCGCGGCGACCTTGAAGGCGAGCGCCGAGAAGGGCTCGTCCCAATCGGGCTTGCGGATGATCTCCGTCTCCTCGTCGCCCGGCTTGTGACCCACCATCGGGGGCACATCGAGGGGCGAGGGGAGGTAGTCGACGACACCGTCGAGCATGAGCTGGACGCCCTTGTTCTTGAAGGCGGTGCCGCAGAAGACCGGGTAGGCCTCGGAGTTGACGGTCAGTGCACGGATGCCGCTCTTGAGCTGCTCGAGGGTGAGGTCACCCTCCTCGAGGTAGGCCTCCATGAGCTCCTCGGAGCTCTCGGCGACATCCTCGACCAGCTTGGAGCGGTACTCGTCGACCGTGTCCTGGAGGTCAGCGGGGATCGGGATCTCCCGCTGCCACTGACCCAGGGACGGATCGCCCTTCTTCGAGTTGATCGCCGGCATGTCCTCTTCGAGGGTCTCGGGCCATTCGAAGGCCTTCATCTCGACGAGGTCGATGATGCCGTTGAACTCGTGCTCTGCACCGATCGGGATCTGCATGACCAGCGGCTTCGCGCCGAGACGATCCTCGATGGTCTTCACGGTGAAGAAGAAGTCAGCGCCCAGCTTGTCCATCTTGTTGACGAAGCAGATGCGGGGCACGTCGTACTTGTCGGCCTGGCGCCAGACGGTCTCCGACTGGGGCTCCACGCCCTCCTTGCCGTCGAACACCGCGACAGCACCATCGAGCACGCGCAGCGAGCGCTCCACCTCGACGGTGAAGTCGACGTGGCCGGGGGTGTCGATGATGTTGATCTGGCTGTCGTGCCAGTAGCAGGTCGTCGCGGCGGACGTGATGGTGATGCCGCGCTCCTTCTCCTGCTCCATCCAGTCCATGGTGCCGGCGCCATCATGGGTCTCGCCCATCTTGTAGTTCACGCCGGTGTAGAAGAGGATGCGCTCGGTCGTCGTGGTTTTGCCGGCATCGATGTGAGCCATGATGCCGATATTGCGGACCTTGTTCAGATCGCTGAGCACTGCAAGTGCCACTGGCTTGTGCCTTTCTGGAGAACGGGAGCTGGTCGAGGTGCCGGAGGGCGGTCGGTGGGGCCTGCCCAGAAGGGAAGGCCCCACCGGAACTCACCAGCGGTAGTGCGCGAAGGCCCGGTTGGACTCGGCCATCTTGTGGGTGTCCTCGCGGCGCTTCACAGCGGCACCGAGGCCGTTGGAGGCGTCGAGGATCTCGTTCATCAGACGCTCGGTCATCGTGTTCTCGCGGCGGGCGCGCGAGTAGCTGACCAGCCAGCGCAGTGCCAGGGTGGTGGCACGGCCGGGCTTGACCTCGATCGGGACCTGGTAGGTCGCGCCGCCGACTCGGCGGGAGCGGACCTCGAGGCTCGGACGGATGTTGTCCAGTGCCTTCTTCAGGGTGACGACCGGATCCTGGCTGTTCTTCTCACGGGCGCCCTCGAGCGCGCCGTAGACGATGCCTTCGGCGACGGTCTTCTTGCCGTCGAGGAGGATCTTGTTGATGAGCTGCGTGACGATCGGCGAGCCGAAGACGGGGTCGACGGCCAGCGGGCGCTTGGGAGCGGGGCCCTTACGAGGCATTACTTCTTCTCCTTCTTGGCGCCATAGAGCGAACGAGCCTGCTTGCGGCCCTTCACGGACTGGGTGTCGAGTGCGCCTCGGACGATCTTGTAGCGCACACCGGGGAGGTCCTTCACACGACCGCCGCGGACCAGCACGATCGAGTGCTCCTGGAGGTTGTGGCCCTCGCCGGGGATGTACGCGGTGACCTCGACGCCGGTGGAGAGGCGAACACGCGCGATCTTGCGCAGCGCGGAGTTCGGCTTCTTGGGGGTCTGGGTGTAGACGCGCGTGCAGACACCACGGCGCTGGGGCGAACCCTTGAGCGCGGGCGTCTTGGAGGAGGACGACCGAGCGTCCCGCCCCTTGCGCACCAACTGCTGAATAGTGGGCACAGCTTCTCTTCCTGTTCAGCCACCGGAGCTGTTGGCTCCGACGGATCAACTTCTTCGACCGCTCTCGCGGCCGGCGACCCGATGCACCGTCCCCATAGCCCGGGGAACGTCGGCGGATCGACCCGCCCGTCAGGTGATGGCACCTGCCGGGCGTCCAGGAGGACCGTGATCGGTGCCCGTGGTCGGGGCCGGGCATGGCCACCGGATCCACATTCGGGCACGCCGCAAGGATCCGCTCCTCGCGGGGGACGCCGTCCGCACCCGCCCCGGAGGGCTTCTGCAGATCTTGTCCCGAGTCACGACCAGAGGGCACTCCGGACGCACTCGCAGTCTACTGACGGCTGTGGTACCCGGTCAAAGCTTCTCCCGCGTTCCGACGCAGATCACATGTCGCTCTGTGACGTGCGGGACGTCGCGGAGCTCCCCCACGACCCTCCTGGGGCACTCGCCGGGCACTGGCCGGGCACTCGCACAGGCGCCCCAGTGCCGTCGCGCGCCTGGCCAGAGCCCTCTTACCACGACGCGAGCGCGCCGCGGACATCCGCGACGCGCTCGGCGCACTGCTGCGACGGGAGGTCAGCGCCCCGTGGGACGCGCCGTCGCCGGTGAGGTGAGCTCCGCTCAGCGGATGCCGAGCTGCGAGGTGCAGGAGGGCCAGGCGCCCCAGCCCTGCCCGGCCTGGACCTTCTTGCCGATCGAGATCTGCTGCTCGCGGCTGGCCTGATGCGCCACCGGAGCGTACTGGCCACCGCCGAAGGCGAGCCAGGTCGACTTGGTGAACTGGAGACCGCCGGAGAACCCGTTGCCCGTGTTGATGGACCAGTTGCCACCGGACTCGCACTGGGCGAGACGGTCCCACACGGAGCCACCGGAGACCGACGGCGCACTGGGCGCAGGCTTCTCCTCCGGGGCGGACTCGCGCTCGGAGCTGCGCGAGCTGCTCTCGTTCTGCGTGCTCTTCTTCTCGGTCTTCTTCTCGCTGGGCTTCTCGTTGGTCTTCTGCGAAGGAGCCTGCTCGGACTCCGAGGAGGACGACGACTCCGCCTTCGTCTCGGGCTCCGGCTCGGGTGCCGGCTCAGGCTCCGGGGCAGGCTTGGTCCCCTTGGTGATGACCTCGGTGACCGGCTTCTCGGCGACCTTCTCCGAGACCAGCTCGGACTCGGTGACCTCGCCGTCGACGGTCTTCTCCGCGAAGACCCTCTCCGTCGTGCCCTTCTTGCCCTCGGTGGTGGTCTTCGTGGTGCCCTCGAGCAGCTCGTCGTCCTCGACGGTCTTCGTCTCGAACGGGACCTCGACGGTCTCGGTGCGCTCGGCCTCGCGGACACGCTTGATGGTGATGGTCGCGCCGTCCTCGAGGATCGAGTCGCGGTCGACGGACGCCTTGTCGGTGTCCTCGATGTCTCCGAGCACCTTCTTCATCGCGTCGTCGACGGTCAGCGCGGTCACCTCGAAGGTGTCCTGCCCCTTCTGTCCCACGAAGGTGACGGTCTTGCGGGTGACCACGTCGACCTGCGCGGCCTCCGCGCTGAGCTCGGTGTCGAGAGCAGGCGTCACGCTGGCACCCTCGGCCTTGTAGTCGATGTCCTCCAGCGCGTCGGCGACCGTGTCACCACTGGTGAGGACCTCCTGGTCAGCGCCGTCGACGGTGACCGTCACCGGGGTGCGGTGGATGATCTGGATGTCGAGACCGTCGGTGACCTGCTCCCCGAGATCGGGGACCACCAGGTCCGTGTCCTTGAGCTCGACGCCCTGGGCCTCGAGCAGCTCTGCGACGGTGGGCTGCGAGAAGGTACGGACCATCGTCTGCTGGCCGTACACCGTCAGGGCCGCCTCGTTGGACATGGCGAAGGCCGTGCCGCCGCCTCCTACACCGACGACGCACACTGCTGCAGCCGCGATGATCCACGGGGTCTTCTTCACTGTTCCACCTATTCTTCTGCCGCCGACCGGCAGGGCCATCCATCCCTGAGCACGAGTGCCCCGGAAACGGGGCCCAGCGTCCCGGTGCGGGCGCGCGTCCGGGACCGGAGCGCAGCAGGGAAGACCGCACAGGAATGCCAGATGCCATCCTTTCGCGGGATCTCCAGGAGGTGAAGGGCTACGACAAGACCTTGGGGGCATACCCGCGAGGTCTTTACCCTCCCGTGAACATCCGGGTCGGTCAGGTCACCCCGACGGGCCCTCGAGGCCCCGATCGTGGCGGCCACCACGGGCGTGGATCACGGAGTCAGATCACAGAGGCTGAGGCCGAGGTGGCCATGGCACGCCACGACACAGAGCCCGAGGACGCGGCGACCAGCTGCCCGCACGGCAGACCTCCCCGCGGCTCTCGCCCGGCCTCCCCCGCACAGCACGACGAGGGGCGGCCCCACCGACGTGGGACCGCCCCTCATGGCGTGCATGCCGCGCCGACGCTCAGAGCGCGGGCGACGGGACGCTCAGCGACTCAGCGGAAGTCCGTTCGGAACGGATCGGCGTAGTCGATGTCGTCCAGGTTGACCGCACCGGTCTGGCCGAAGCCGGAGAAGTCCAGCTCGTCGTAGCCGGGCACCTGGTACATCTGCGCCTTCGCCTCGTCGGTGGGCTCGACCGCGATGCGACGGAAACGGGACAGGCCCGTACCGGCCGGGATGAGCTTACCGATGATGACGTTCTCCTTGAGCCCCATGAGCTGATCGCTCTTGCGGTTCAGGGCGGCCTCGGTGAGCACGCGGGTGGTCTCCTGGAAGGAGGCCGCCGACAGCCATGAATCGGTCGCGAGGGACGCCTTGGTGATGCCCATGAGCTCGGGACGACCCGAGGCCGGCTGCCCGCCCTCGGAGAGGACACGTCGGTTCTCCCGCTCGAAGGACACGCGCTCGGCGAAGTCGCCGGGCAGCAGGTCGGTGTCGCCGGACTCGATGATCGTCACGCGACGCAGCATCTGCCGCACGATGACCTCGATGTGCTTGGCGTGGATGTCCACACCCTGGCTGATGTACACCTTCTGCACCTCGTCCACCAGGTGCTGCTGCACCTTGCGGGGGCCGAGGATCCGCAGAACCTGCTTCGGATCCACCGAGCCCTGGGTCAGCTGCTGGCCGACCTCGATGTGCTCGCCGGCCGAGACCAGGAGGGTCACGCGCTTGGACACCGTGTAGACGACCGGCTCGGAGCCGTCGTCAGGGGTGACCGTGAGGCGGCGCTGCTTGTCGTTCTCCTCGATCTCCACGCGACCGGCGAACTCCGAGATCGGCGCGAAGCCGGCCGGGGTACGGGCCTCGAAGAGCTCCTGGATACGGGGCAGCCCGTGCGTGATGTCGCCGTCCGCGCTCGCCACACCACCGGAGTGGAAGGTACGCATGGTCAGCTGAGTACCGGGCTCACCGATCGACTGGGCCGCGACGATGCCGACGGCCTCACCGATGTCGACGAGCTGGCCGGTCGCGAGCGAACGGCCGTAGCAGTGGACACAGGTGCCGACCGCAGAGTCACAGGTCAGCACGGAGCGGATCTTCACCTCGCGCACACCGGCCTCGACGAGCTGCTCGATGAGCACATCGCCCAGCTCCGAACCGGCCGGGGCCGCCTCGGTGCCGTCGGCGCCGACCGCCGCGGTGGCCAGGACGCGCCCGTACACCGTGGACTCCGCGTGCTCGTGGGGACGCAGCACGCCGCCCTCCTCGACCGCGACCGGAAGGACGAGCCCCTTCGTCGTGCCGCAGTTCTCCTCGCGGACGATGACGTCCTGGGAGACGTCGACCAGACGACGGGTCAGGTAGCCCGACTGAGCGGTCTTCAGCGCGGTATCCGCGAGGCCCTTGCGGGACCCGTGCGACGCGATGAAGTACTCCAGGACCGAGAGCCCCTCCTTGTAGTTGGAGAGGATCGGACGGGCGATGATCTCGCCCTTCGGGTTGGTCACCAGACCACGCATACCGGCGATCTGACGGACCTGCATCCAGTTGCCTCGGGCGCCCGAGTCCACCATCCGGTAGATGGTGTTCGTCGAGTCGAAGTTCGCCCGCATGGCCAGGTCGACCTCGTTGGTCGCCTCGGTCCAGATGTCGATCTGCTCCATGTTGCGCTCGTGCTCGGAGATGAGTCCGAGGTCGCGGTTCTCCTGGACCTGTGCGGCCCTGGCCTCGAAGCGCGCGATGATCTCCGGCTTGTTCGGAGGGGTCACGACGTCGGACAGCGCGAAGGACGCACCCGAGCGGGTGGACCACGAGAAGCCATAGGACTTCAGCGCGTCCAGCGACGCGGCGACCTGGCCCTTGTCGTAACGCTCCGCGAGCGTGTTGACGATCCCGCCCAGGCGCTTCTTGCCGACCTGTCCCTGGACGTACGGGAAGTCGGGCGGCAGCGTCTCGTTGAAGTAGACGGTGCCCAGGGTGGTGCTGAGGGTGATCGGGTCACCCTCGGTCCAGCCCTCCGGGGCCTCCCAGTCGCTCGGCGGCACGATGTCCGTGAAACGGATGCTCACCGGAGCGTTGAGATCGAGCTCTCCGCGGTCGAAGGCCATGATGGCTTCCGCCTCGGAGGCGAAGGTGCGGCCCTTGCCGGCGACATCCTCGCGCACCGTCGTGAGGTGGTACAGACCGATGATCATGTCCTGTGCGGGCATGGTCACGGGGCGACCGTCGGACGGCTTGAGGATGTTGTTGCTGGACAGCATCAGGATGCGTGCCTCGGCCTGCGCCTCGGCCGAGAGCGGCAGGTGCACAGCCATCTGGTCGCCGTCGAAGTCCGCGTTGAACGCGGCGCAGACGAGCGGGTGCAGGTGGATGGCCTTGCCCTCGACGAGCTGCGGCTCGAACGCCTGGATGCCCAGACGGTGCAGCGTGGGCGCACGGTTCAGCAGCACGGGGTGCTCGGTGATGACCTCTTCGAGGACGTCCCACACCTCGGGGCGCGCACGCTCGACCATCCGCTTGGCGGCCTTGACGTTCTGCGCATGCGAGAGCTCGACCAGGCGCTTCATCACGAAGGGCTTGAACAGCTCCAGCGCCATGCCCTTGGGCAGGCCGCACTGGTGCAGACGCAGCTGCGGGCCGTTGACGATGACGGAGCGGGCGGAGTAGTCCACGCGCTTGCCGAGCAGGTTCTGACGGAAACGACCCTGCTTGCCCTTGAGCATGTCGGACAGCGACTTCAGCGGGCGGTTGCCCGGTCCGGTGACCGGACGGCCCCGTCGGCCGTTGTCGAACAGCGAGTCGACCGACTCCTGCAGCATGCGCTTCTCGTTGTTCACGATGATCTCGGGCGCACCGAGATCGAGCAGCCGCTTGAGACGGTTGTTGCGGTTGATCACGCGACGGTACAGGTCGTTGAGGTCGGAGGTCGCGAAGCGGCCGCCGTCCAGCTGCACCATCGGACGCAGATCCGGGGGGATGACCGGGACGCAGTCCAGGACCATGCCCGCGGGCGAGTTCGTGGTGGACCGGAAGGCCGAGACGACCTTGAGGCGCTTGAGGGCACGGGCCTTCTTCTGGCCCTTGCCGGTCGCGATGATCTCACGCAGCGTGACCGCCTCGGCGTCGAGATCGAAGTCCAGCAGACGACGCTGCAGCGCCTCGGCGCCCATGCCGCCCTCGAAGTACGTGCCGTAGCGGAGCTTCATCGCGCGGTAGAGCTGCTCATCGCCCTCGAGGTCTGCGACCTTGAGCGTCTTGAAGCGGTCCCACACACGGGTGACGCGATCGATCTCGGCGTCGTACTTCTTGCGGATCTGTGCCTGCTCGCGCTCGGAGGAGTCGCGGACCTTGCGCTTCGCGTCGGCCTTGGCACCTTCCTCCTCGAGCTGGGCGAGGTCCTTCTCGGCGGAGATGGCGCGCTGGTTCAGCGCGGCGTCCCGCTCGCTGGCGAGCTCCTTGGTCTCCAGGTCGAAACGCGCCTGGAGATCAGGCATGTCCTCGTGGCGAGCCTGCTCGTCCACCGAGGTGATCATGTACGCGGCGAAGTAGATGATCTTCTCGAGATCCTTCGGCGCGAGGTCCAGCAGGTAGCCGAGACGGCTCGGCACGCCCTTGAAGTACCAGATGTGGGTGACGGGAGCGGCGAGCTCCACGTGGCCCATGCGCTCACGACGCACGGAGGACTTGGTGACCTCCACGCCGCAGCGCTCGCAGATGATGCCCTTGAAGCGCACGCGCTTGTACTTGCCGCAGTAGCACTCCCAGTCCCGGGTGGGGCCGAAGATGCGCTCGCAGAAGAGGCCGTCCATCTCGGGCTTGAGGGTGCGGTAGTTGATGGTCTCCGGCTTCTTGACCTCGCCGTGGGACCAGCCGCGGATGTCGTCGGCGGTCGCCAGGCCGATGCGCAGCTCGTCGAAGGTATTGACGTCGATCACAGGTGTCCTTCTCTCGATCGGAAGAGTGGTGTCTGAGGGAACGGGGGTCGAGGGCGGGGCTCAGGGCGAGGGGAGCAGGGTCTGACTGCTCCCCTCCGCCCGAGCCCGCGTCCCTCAGACCTCTTCGATGGAGCCGACGCCCTCGTGGGGCCGGCGGGACAGGTCGATGCCGAGCTCCTCCGCAGCGCGGAAGACCTCCTCATCGCCTTCCTGAACTTCCTGGGCCGTGCCGTCGGAGGAGAGGACCTCGACGTTCAGGCACAGGGACTGCATCTCCTTGAGGAGCACGCGGAAGGATTCCGGGATCCCGGGCTCGGGGATGTTCTCGCCCTTGACGATGGCCTCGTAGACCTTCACGCGTCCGGCGATGTCGTCGGACTTGATCGTCAGGAGCTCCTGGAGGGCGTATGCGGCGCCGTAGGCCTCGAGGGCCCACACCTCCATCTCGCCGAAGCGCTGGCCGCCGAACTGGGCCTTACCGCCCAGGGGCTGCTGCGTGATCATCGAGTAGGGGCCGGTCGAGCGGGCGTGCAGCTTGTCGTCCACCAGGTGGTGGAGCTTCAGGATGTACATGTAGCCCACGGAGATCGGCTCCGGCAGCGGCTCGCCGGAGCGGCCGTCGAACAGCTGTGCCTTGCCGTTCTCCTTGACCATCCGCACGCCGTCCCGGTTGGGGCGGTGGTTGGCGATCAGTCCGGTGACCTCCTCGGCCGAGAGGCCGTCGAAGACCGGGACACCCACCGGGGTGCCGGGATCGCCATGCAGAGCGCCTTCGGGGAGCTCGGCGGCGCTCGGGTCGGTCGGATCGAGATCCCAGCCGGCCTTGGCGACCCACCCGAGGTGGGTCTCCATGACCTGGCCGATGTTCATACGACCGGGCACACCCATGGGGTTGAGGATGATGTCGACCGGGGTGCCGTCCTCGAGGAACGGCATGTCCTCGACCGGCAGGATCTTCGCGATGACGCCCTTGTTGCCGTGACGGCCGGCGAGCTTGTCACCATCGGTGATCTTGCGCTTCTGGGCCACGTAGACGCGGACCATGTCGTTGACACCGGTGGGGAGGATGTCGCCATCCTCCTCATCGTTGAAGACCTGGACACCGATGACGGTGCCGGTCTCGCCGTGGGGAACGCGCAGCGAGGTGTCGCGCACCTCGCGGGCCTTCTCGCCGAAGATCGCGCGCAGCAGGCGCTCCTCCGGGGTCAGCTCGGTCTCGCCCTTGGGGGTGACCTTGCCGACCAGGATGTCGCCGGGGTTGACCTCGGCGCCGATGCGGATGATCCCGCGCTCGTCGAGGTCGGCCAGCACGTCGTCGCCGACGTTCGGGATGTCCCGGGTGATCTCCTCACGACCCAGCTTGGTGTCGCGGGCGTCGACCTCGTGCTCCTCGATGTGGATCGAGGTGAGGACGTCGTCCTGGACCAGGCGCGAGGACAGGATGATGCCGTCCTCGTAGTTGTGACCCTCCCACGACATGAACGCGACCAGCAGGTTCTTGCCCATGGAGAGCTCGCCCTGGTCGGTCGAGGGACCGTCGGCCAGGATGGAGCCGGCCTCGACGCGGTCGCCCTCGTCGAACAGCACGCGCTGGTTGTAGGAGTTGCCGGCGTTGGAGCGCTGGAACTTCCCGATCGGGTACGTCTGACGGGTGCCGTCGTCGGCCATCACCACGATGAGGTCCGCGGACAGCTCCTCGATGACACCGGCCTTCGACGAGACGACCACGTCGCCGGCGTCGACAGCTGCGCGGCGCTCCATGCCGGTGCCGACGAGCGGCATCTCGGCCTTGAGCAGCGGCACGGCCTGGCGCTGCATGTTCGAGCCCATCAGCGCACGGTTGGCGTCGTCATGCTCGAGGAAGGGGATCATCGCGGTGGCGACGGAGACCATCTGACGTGCGGAGACGTCCATGTAGTCGACGTCGGCCGCATCGACCAGGTCGGGCTCGCCGCCGGTGAGGCGCACGAGCACCTGCTCCTCGACGAACCGGCCGTCATCGCCGATCTTCGCATTGGCCTGGGCGATGATGTGGCGATCCTCGTCGTCCGCGGTGAGGTAGACGATCTCGTCGGTGACGAGGCCCTTGTCGACCTTGCGGTACGGCGTCTCGATGAAGCCGAAGGGGTTGATGCGGGCGAAGGTCGCCAGCGAGCCGATCAGACCGATGTTCGGACCCTCAGGGGTCTCGATCGGGCACATGCGGCCGTAGTGAGACGGGTGGACGTCACGGACCTCCATGCCGGCGCGGTCGCGGGAGAGGCCGCCCGGGCCCAGTGCCGAGAGACGACGCTTGTGCGTCAGGCCCGACAGCGGGTTGTTCTGGTCCATGAACTGCGACAGCTGGGAGGTTCCGAAGAACTCCTTGATCGCCGCGGTGACGGGACGGATGTTGATCAGCGTCAGCGGGGTGATCGCCTCGACGTCCTGCGTGGTCATGCGCTCGCGGACGACGCGCTCCATGCGGGACAGGCCGGTGCGGACCTGGTTCTGGATCAGCTCGCCCACGGCGCGGATGCGACGGTTGCCGAAGTGGTCGATGTCGTCGGTCTCGACGCGGACGACCTTGCCATCCTTGCTCGAGTACTCCGAGACGCCGTCATGCAACGCGACGATGTACTTGATCGAGGCGACGATGTCCTCGAGGCGGAGGGTCGACTCGGAGAGGCTGCCCTCGAGACCGAGCTTCTTGCCGATCTTGTAGCGGCCGACCTTCGCGAGGTCGTAGCGCTTCGCGTTGAAGTAGAGGTTGTTCAGCATGGCCTCGCCCGCATCGCGCGTGGGCGGCTCGCCCGGACGCTGCTTGCGGTAGATGTCCATGAGCGCCTCGTCCTGCGAGGAGACGCGGTCCTTCTCGAGCGTGGAACGCATCGACTCGAACTCGCCGAACTCCTCGAGGATGTCCGAGTGGGACAGCCCCAGGGCCTGCAGCAGGGTCGTGACCGACTGCTTGCGCTTGCGATCGATGCGCACACCGACCTGATCGCGCTTGTCGACCTCGAACTCGAGCCAGGCACCGCGCGACGGGATGACCTTCGTGCTGAAGATGCGCTTGTCGCTGGTCTTGTCGATGCTCTCCTCGAAGTACACGCCCGGGGAGCGGACCAGCTGGGAGACGACGACACGCTCGGTGCCGTTGATGATGAACGTGCCCTTGTCGGTCATGAGCGGGAACTCGCCCATGAAGACCGTCTGGGTCTTGATCTCACCGGTCTCGTTGTTCATGAACTCCGCGATGACGTACATCGGAGCTGCGTAGGTGAGGTCCTTCTCCTTGCACTCCTCGACCGTGTACTTCGGGTCGTCGAAGGTGTGATCCCGGAAGGACAGCGACATATTGCCGGCGAAGTCCTCGATCGGGGAGATCTCCTCGAGGATGTCTGCGAGACCGGAGGTCTGCGGAACATCCTCGCGCCCGTCAGAAGCGGCCTCCTCGGCACGCTCCTTCCAGCGATCATTGCCCAGCAACCAGTCGAACGAGGTGGTCTGCAGACTCAGCAGATCAGGTACGTCGATAGGGTCGCCGAGCTTCGCGAAGGTGACGCGAGGAGAGGCGGTACGAAGTGCGATGTCAGTAGTGCGATCGGTGCTCGAGGCAGCCAAGGGGGGTCCTTCCACAGGCCGATGACGGAATCCCAGGCGCGGCGAACACCCGTCAAGGGTTATGGAGCAGGCACAGACTGTCAGGACAGCAGAACCCACGGGCGACGCACAGCGCAAGGAACGAGCATACACAAATACGCGGATGGACACAACAGTCGCGATGCGACGAGTCCATCCACGTCGGCCGATATATGCCTGGCGTAGAAGTTCTGCCGGTGCTTCCTGCCCGTCTGGCTCGACCGGCCCTCGCGAGCTCGGCTCAGCGGGACACATGCGGCAGGAACAGCTCCGTACGCCGAACAGGATGGACGGAATTTCCTCCGGAGTCAAGCACTGGGGGCTCTCCCCGGGGTGTCGCGGCACGTCGCAGCGCTGTTCACGGGTCGCCCTCGCCGGTCTCCTGACGGATCCGCGGGCCGCCCGACGTCGTCCCGGGCGATGGTCGAGAGGTGCTGCCGGCGGCATCGATGCCGCCGTGCCGCTCCCCCGGAGCCGGCGGAGCGCCAGGCGCGTCGCCTCGGATCTTCCGGCTGTGGGCTGGCCGGTGCGTCGAGGATGACGGTCTGCGGCATAGGACACATCGCCCTGCGTCGCTCTGGGCGGTACCGCTCGTCACGGCGGGGCCTCCCCGTCGGCGGACACGTGCCGATTCTCAACGCCCGGGACAGCAGAGACACCCGGGGACGGCAACGTCGCCCGGGGCAGCAGAGACACCCGGGGACAGCAGAAGGGCCGTCCCGCAGATGCGGGACGGCCCTTCAGGAGCAGTGCGACTGCCATCAAGCGGGGCGCTCACCGGGGCGAGCGCCACGAATCACTTGACGGAGACGGTCGCGCCGGCCTCCTCGAGCTTCGCCTTGGCAGCCTCGGCGTCGTCCTTCTTGACAGCCTCGAGGACAGCCTTGGGAGCCTCGTCGACGAGCGCCTTGGCCTCCTTCAGACCGAGGGAGGTGAGGCCGCGCACCTCCTTGATGACGGCGATCTTCGCAGAACCGGCCGACTCGAGAACGACGTCGAACTCGTCCTTCTCCTCCTCTTCGACAGCCTCGCCACCGGCGGCGCCGCCGGCAGCGGCGACGGCCACGGGGGCAGCAGCGGTGACGTCGAAGACGTCCTCGAACTGCTTCACGAACTCGGAGAGCTCGATGAGGGACATTTCCTTGAAAGCTTCGATGAGCTCGTCGTTGCTGAGCTTAGCCATGGTGGCGTTCCTTCCTATGGTCGGGACCTGGGTCCCTGCGGTATCGGTGGCGCACACGCGCCTGGTCTAGCAGTCCGGTCTCCCATGAGGGATTCCGGGGGACAGCGCCGAGGCCGTGAGGAGTGAGGCCGGAGCCTCGGATCCTCAGGCTTCTTGCTTGGCCCGCAGCGCGTCCACGGTGCGTGCTGCCTTCGACAGCGGCGCCGCAAACGTGGCGGCGGCCTTGGACATCGATGCCTTCATGGCACCGGCGGCCTTGGCCAGCAGGACCTCGCGGGACTCGAGGTCCGCAAGCTTCTGGACGTCCTCCTTCGAGAGCACAGTGCCCTCGAAGTAACCGGACTTGATCACGAGCTGCTCGTGGGTCTTGGCGAAGTCACGCAGGGCCTTGGCGGGCCCCACCGGCTCACCCTTGATGAACGCGATAGCGGTCGGACCGCTGAGCGTGCCATCGAAGGCCGTGATGCCGGCCTCGCGGGCGGCGATCTCGGTGAGCGTGTTCTTCACCACGGCGTAAGTGGTCTCGGAACCCAACGAGCGGCGAAGCTCCTTGAGATCCCCCACGCTGAGCCCGCGATACTCGGTGATGACAGCGGCGTCGGACTCGCGGAACAGGTCCGCGATCTCCGAGACGGCATCAACCTTTTCGGGGTTAGCCATGGCCCTCCTTCCAGAGGTCTCTCGCCACCGGGTGAAGAAGTCCTGGACACAGGAAAGGCCTCGACACGCAAGTGTCGAGGCCTCGATCGCACGAGATCCCCATACCCCGGAGGGCACCGGCCGGGGCCGGACTGGGGCGACCGTACGACAGTCGCTTCTTCACCTGCGCAGGCCATCCCTGACGGGATCTCTTCGGTCGCTCTCGGGGTCGAGCGCGACAACCGGCGGTCTTCGGTATGTCCAGAGTAGACCACAGAAGCGGTCCGACGCCATGGGAGAGCCGGCGGTCTGTGTCACATCTGGGCACCCGGGCGCGAGCACTCAGCCTCATCGCTCCGTCGCCCTCCTCTCAGCGGGCGGAGCGACGGGCAGCACACCAGGCCGCAGCCAACTCGCGGACCGTGCCGAAGCGCTCCCTGCATACCGGCCGCGTCGCGCGGTCGACCACCTCGGCCGCCTCCGCTCCCCCGCAGAACTGCGCGAGATCCTCGGTCAGTCCGGTCCCGACATGGCGCACCAGCCGCCCGAGGGTGAACACGGTGGTGCGTGCGTCCAACGGAGCGCCCAGCTCGAACTCCTCGGGAGCCATGAAACGGCTCGACCCGAACATGCGGCCCATGTCGTTGACGGAGGCGCCGCGCCGATAGGTGTCGAGATCGATCAGGGTGAGGCGCCCCGCCGCCAGGTCCACCATGAGGCAGCCGTCGTAGAGGTCGCAGGCCACCCACCCGGCCGATTCCAGCGCGACGTGAGCGTCGAGCAGCTGGTCCAGGACCTCCAGCCGCAGCTCGGCGGACGCGGTGGCGAAGCGTCGGTACGGCGACGTCGGATCCTCGCGCTGCGCGGACGGGACGCCGACCAGCTCACCCGGCGCCCGATCGTAGACAAGGGCAGGGCCGTCCGCCGTCTCGATCACCGAGCGCAGGCGGGCGAGGACCGGATGCTCGACGCTGCGTGCGAGCTCCACGGCGGAGCGCAGCAGCCTGACGCGACCGGCGTGGTCGAGATACTGAACCGTAGCGCCGGCCGGTGGCGGCGCGTGGGTCCCCGCGGTCTTCACGAAGAGGTCGCCCTCTCCAGTCCTGACCAGCCAGGAGATGTTGCCGGAGTCCTGGGTGAGGTGGTCGTACCGCGCCAGGACCTCCCCCGCTGAGAGCACGAGGTGCTCCGCGGTCAGGTGGGTGCGTGTCAGTGAGAGCAGATCGATCACCGGGCCACCGTAGCGGTCGACGCGGCCCGTAGCTGGTGCGCGGCCCGCGACTGTCGACGCGGCACCGCTCAGCTCGAACACGACGACACCCCGCCCACCGTGAGGTGGACGGGGCGTCGAGATGCACCGCCGGAGGCGACCGCTGAGGATCAGGCCTCGTCGGTCTCCTCGAGGAGGTTGCGCGTGCGGTTCACGTCGATCGCGATGCCCGGGCCCATGGTGGTGGACACGGTGATCTTCTCGATGTAGCGGCCCTTCGAGGAGGACGGCTTCAGACGGAGGATCTCGTCGAGCGCGGCGACGTAGTTCTCGGCCAGCTGCTGGTCGGAGAACGACACCTTGCCGACGATGTAGTGCAGATTGGCTGCACGGTCGGTGCGGAACTCGATCTTGCCGCCCTTGATGTCGGAGACGGCCTTGGCCGTGTCCATCGTGACCGTGCCGGTCTTCGGGTTCGGCATGAGGCCGCGGGGGCCGAGCACGCGGCCCAGCTTGCCGACCTTGCCCATCAGGTTCGGCGTGGCCACGGCCGCGTCGAAGTCGGTCCACCCGCCGGCGACCTTCTCGATGAGCTCGTCGTCGCCGACCTCGTCGGCGCCTGCCTCGAGAGCGGCCTCGGCCTGCGCACCCGTCGCGAAGACGATCACGCGGGCCGTCTTGCCGGTGCCGTTGGGCAGGTTGACGGTGCCGCGCACCATCTGATCCGCCTTGCGGGGATCGACGCCCAGGCTCATCGCGACCTCGACGGACGCGTCGAACTTCGCGGGAGAGGTCTTCTGCGCCAGTCGGAGAGCGTCCAGCGGCGCGTACGCGCGGCCCTCTTCGATCTTGGCAGCGTTGTCCTTGTAACCCTTGCTACGGAAACCCATATCGTCAGCCCTCCACCGTGATGCCCATGGAACGAGCGGTACCGGCGACGATCTTCGACGCGGCCTCCATGTCGTTCGCGTTCAGATCAGGCATCTTCGTCTCCGCGATCTCGCGGACCTGAGCCTGGGTGATCTTTCCGACCTTGTCGGTGTGCGGCGTCGCGGAGCCCTTCTGAAGGCCAGCGGCCTTCTTGATGAGCTCAGCGGCCGGCGGGGTCTTCGTGATGAAGGTGAACGAGCGATCCTCGTAGACCGTGATCTCGACCGGGACGATGTTGCCACGCTGATCGGCGGTGCGATCGTTGTAGGCCTTCACGAACTCCATCATGTTCACGCCGGCAGCGCCGAGCGCGGGACCCACGGGCGGCGCAGGTGTGGCCTGGCCGGCCTGGATCTGGAGCTTGATGACGCTCGCGATCTTCTTCTTGGGAGCCATTGCTCTTCCTCATTCTGTCGTGGTTCGGGCAGAACTCATCATGCGTTCCTCCCACTGCAGGACCTCAGTCGCCCGAAGGCGGAAACAGGTCCGATGCGACGCTACCTGCACGTCGCGTCGGCGTCGACCGGGATCAAGGGTGATCCTGGTCGTATTCCCCCGGCCCGAAGGCCGCGGCGCCGATCAGTTCTGGGGGATCAGATCTTGGCGACCTGATCGAAGGCGAGCTCGACGGGAGTCTCGCGGCCGAAGATCGACACGAGGACCTGCAGCTTCTGCGACTCCGTGTGGATCTCGGAGATCGAGGCCGGCATGGTCTCGAAGGGCCCGTCCATGACCGTGACGGATTCACCGACCTGGAAGTCGGGCATCTTCTGTGCGGTCGACTTCGCCGGGGTGCCCCCGGTGGAGCGCTTCTTCTCGGGCAGGCCGACGGACGGCTCGAGCATCGAGTAGATCTCGTCGAAGTTCAGCGGGGTGGGCTCTGTGGCGTTGCCGACGAATCCGGTCACACCCGGGGTGTCGCGCACGACTCGCCAGGACTCCGTGGTCAGGTCCATGCGCACCAGCACGTAGCCGGGGATGCGCACTCGGCGGACGATCTTCTTCTGGCCGTTCTTGACCTCGGTCGCGTCCTCCATCGGGACCTGGACCTCGAAGATGTAGTCCTCCATGTCCTGAGTCTCGGTACGCGTCGCGAGCTGCGTCTTCACGCGGTTCTCGTGACCGGAGTAGGAATGGATGACGTACCACTCGCCGAGCGCGGAGCGCAGGTGCATCTTGAGCTGGAGGAGCGGGTCCTCCTCGGAGTCGTCGGACTCCTCAGAATCGCCGGACTCGTCGGAGTCTGCGGGCTCGACGCCCTCGGAGTCGTCGGCCTCGACGGCGGCAGAATCGCCTGCCTCCGTGGTGGAGGGCTCCACGTCGTCGGCCTGCTCGGCATCGTCGCCCTGCTCGGCGGAGTCCGTCAGCTCGGCATCGTCCGTCTGCTCGGAATCTGCCTGCTCGACGTCATCGGCGCCCTCGAGGGAGCTGCCCTCGGCGCTCTGCGACTCGAGGTCGGACGCGGCACCCTCGGGTGCCGCCGTCTCGGCCTGGGGCGACGACGAGAACGACAGGGAGTCGTCGACGTCCTGGTAGGGCTCTTCGGGGGATGAGGTCTGATCGCTCATCAGCGGGAACCTGCCTTCCTGGCGGCTGTGGGACTGATCGGGCACGGTGCGGCGTACGACGGCACGGCCGGACTCAGAGTCCCGCGCCGGGATCCGTGAAAGCGATCCGGGACAGCCAGCTGAATGCGGCGTCGAGGCCGAAGATCAACAGGATCATCACGATGACGAACGCGAGGACGATGGCCGAGTACGAGACCAGCTCCTTGCGGGTCGGGACGACGACCTTCTTGAGCTCTGCGATGACCTGGCGGACGAACAGACCGATGGCCACGAACGGGTTCCGGGACCCGGTGCCCGGCGCTTCGCCACTGGTGGGCGTCGACGGGGCGTTCTGGCTGGAATTCACGTCTGAGCTGTCCGATCTCGTCGAGGTCAACCGCATCCGATCGGGTGAACCCGATCGGACCGGCAGGGCAGACAGGGCTCGAACCTGCAACCTGCGGTTTTGGAGACCGCTGCGCTACCA
Source organism: Brachybacterium tyrofermentans (assembly GCF_039526165.1). NCBI lineage: Bacteria > Bacillati > Actinomycetota > Actinomycetes > Micrococcales > Dermabacteraceae > Brachybacterium > Brachybacterium tyrofermentans. The sequence goes on along the minus strand of NZ_BAAAIR010000048.1, from coordinate 54,891 downwards.
ATTGCGCCACTGCCCTTCACGAGGGAGAACCCTCGAGAGGTTGATCTGCGGAGCCGTTGCCGACATCCGCTCTTCTGACCAGCGACCAGCATACAAGCCGTGAGGACCTGGTGCGAATCCGCTGGCGGCAGATCACATCGACTCCTGCACGGCCCTGGGACCTGCCCGATGCCGACCGGAGTCGAGAGTACCCCCTCCGAGACCGTCCGACGTCCGCATCGCGATCCCCTGGGACCTCACATGATGCCTTTTCCGGCGTTTCTGGCCTTTCCTGGGCTGTTCTCGCCGTTCTGAGCTGCCCTGGGCTGTCCTGGGCCGTTCTGGGCTGTTCTGGGCTGTTCTGGGCAGTTCTCGGCGGTCCTGGGCCTCCCTTAGGGCGTTCCGAGCCGCTCACAGCCCGTCAGGCTGCGCACGCGGGCCGATCGCCCGGAGCAGGTGTCCGCTGGCGGGTCGATCTGGCAGAGAGACGAGACCTCTGCCACGATAGGCGGGTGACCACCGACGACGCATCCCCCGCCACCAGCACCGCCCAGACCGCCGAGCGCGCCCGCATCTCGACGCGGATCGGCTCGATCGCTCCCTCTGCGACCCTCGCGGTCGACGCCACCGCGAAAGCTCTGAAGGCGGCCGGCCGTCCCGTGATCGGCTTCGGTGCCGGCGAGCCCGACTTCCCGACGCCGCAGCACATCGTCGACGCCGCGATCGAGGCCGCGTCCGTCCCGGCGAACCATCGCTACTCCCCCACCGGTGGCCTTCCGGAGCTGCGTCTGGCCCTCGCCGAGACGGTCTCGAGGTCGACCGGGCTCGCGATCGAGCCGACGCAGGTGCTGGTCACCAACGGCGGCAAGCAGGCCGTGTACCAGACCTTCGCAACGCTGCTGGACCCGGGCGACGAGGTCCTGCTGCCGGCCCCGTACTGGACCACCTACCCCGAGGCGATCCGCCTGGCGGGGGCCACCGAGGTGCCGGTCCTGGCCGGAGTCGACCAGGGCTACGTGCCCACGATCGAGCAGCTCGAGGCGGCACGCACCGAGCGCACCCGCGCGATCCTGATCTGCTCCCCCTCGAACCCGACGGGCGTGGTGCTCACGGCGGAGCAGCTGCGCGAGGTGGGCCGCTGGGCCCATGAGCACGGGATCTGGGTGGTCACCGACGAGATCTACCAGCACCTCACCTACGACGGGGTGCCGTTCACGTCGATCCTCGCCGAGGTCCCCGAGCTCGCGGAGACCACGGTGCTGCTGGGCGGCGTGGCGAAGTCCTTCGCGATGACCGGCTGGCGCGTGGGCTGGATGGTGGGCCCCAAGGACGTCATCGCTGCGGCGAGCAACCTCCAGTCCCACCTCACCTCGCACGTGAACAACATCGCCCAGCGCGCCGCGATCGCCGCGGTGACCGGGCCGATGGAGCCGGTCGACGCCATGCGCGAGGCCTTCGACCGCCGCCGACGCACCATGGTCGAGAAGCTCTCCGCCGTTCCGGGCTTCACCGTCCCCACGCCCACCGGCGCGTTCTACGCCTTCCCGGACGTCTCCGGCGCGCTGGGACGGGAGATCCGCGGCACGACGGTCTCCACCTCGGTCGAGCTGGCCGCCGTGATCCTGCAGGAGGCCGAGGTCGCAGCGGTCCCGGGCGAAGCATTCGGCGCTCCCGGGCACCTGCGGTTCTCCTACGCCCTCAACGATGACGAGCTCGCCGAGGGCATCGACCGTGTGGCGGCCCTGCTCTCCGAGTGAGGCCGTGCGCCGCGGCCCACGGCGCGAGGTGACACCACGATGAGCTCCGCCTTCCCGGCGAGCCCTGGCCGTGACCTCGCGGCGCTGCCCAAGGCGCATCTCCACCTGCACTTCACGGGGTCGATGCGCCCGTCGACGCTGCGTCAGCTCGCCGAGGAGCGGGGCATCCGGCTGCCGCGGTCCCTCACCGACGACGTCGCCCTGCAGGTGGAGCCGACGCGGCGCGGCTGGTTCCGCTTCCAGCGGCAGTACGACGCGGCGCGCGCCGTGGTCGACTCCGAATCGGCGATGCGGCGCATCGTCCACGAGGCGGCGCTCGACGATGCGGCGGAGGGCTCCGGACGGCTCGAGCTGCAGGTCGACCCGACCAGCTATGCACCCTTCGTCGGCGGGCTCACCCCTGCCCTCGAGATCGTCGTGGACCAGGCGACGCGCTCCGAGGCGGAGACCGGTGTGAGCATCGGCCTCATCGTCGCCGCTTCCCGGACACGACATCCGCTCGATGCCCGGACCCTCGCGCGCCTCGCGGCCCGGCATGCGGGCCGCGTCATCGGCTTCGGCCTGTCCAACGACGAGCGCCGCGGCGTGACCGCCGAGTACGGGCCAGCCTTCACGATCGCCCGTCGGGCCGGACTGCTCTCGGTCCCGCACGGGGGCGAGCTGCTGGGCCCGACCCACGTCGAGGACGTCGTGGAGCATCTGGCGCCGACCCGGCTCGGGCACGGGGTGCGCGCGGCCGACGACCCGGAGCTGCTGGACCGGATCGTGGAGGCCGGCATCGGGCTCGAGGTGTGCCCCGCCTCCAACGCCTCGCTCGGTGTGGTCGCCGACCCCGCCGACATCCCGCTGCGCCAGCTGGTCGACGCCGGCGCCCAGATCGCGCTCGGCGCCGACGATCCGCTGCTGTTCGGATCACGCCTGGTGGACCAGTACGAGACCGCACGGGCCATCGGCTTCAGCGATGCCGAGCTCGCGGGCCTCGCCGCCTCCTCGATCAGGATCTCCGCCGCGGACGAGACGACGAAGCACCGGCTCCTGGCCGGCGTGGAGGACTGGCTCAGCGGTCCTGTCCAGCACCCTCCGACGGCAGGGCGAGGAAGAACTCCGGCGCCGTGAACCCGCGCTCGGAGAAGGCGGCGGCGATGGCCGTGGCCACGTGCTCCGCCTGGTCCGCCTCGACGAGGGCGATCGTGGAGCCACCGAAGCCACCACCGGTCATGCGGGCGCCGTGGGCACCCGCCTGGCGTGCGGCGTCGACCGCCGTGTCGAGCTGAGGGACGGTCACCTCGTAGTCGTCGCGCAGCGAATCGTGCGAGGCGTTCAGCAGGTCCCCGAGCTCCCGGACGTTATCCCGCACGGTGCCCGCGGCGAGCAGTGCATCGAAGTCCTTCACCCGCTGGATCTCGCTGATCGCGTGGCGGGCACGTCGGCGCACGACCTCGTCCTCCAGGCTCGCCGGCAGCGTGTCGAGCTGGGCGGCATCCGCGTCGCGGAGCGTCGCCACGCCCAGGGCGGCGGCGGCGCGCTCGCTGTCTGCCCGTCGGGCCGTGTACTCGCCATCGACGTGGGAGTGCTCGGCGCGGGTATCGGTGATCAGCAGCGCGAGTCCCTGGGAGGCGAGGTCCCACGGGACCGCGCGGGTCGAGAAGTCGCGGCAGTCCAGGAACAGCGCATGCCCGGCGCGCGAGAGCACCGAGGCGGACTGGTCCAACCCTCCGGTCGAGGCACCGGCGAAGTCGGTCTCGGCCGTGATCGCGGCGCGGACCCGCTGAAGAGGCGTGGTGCCCAGCGACAGCAGGGCCTCGATCGCCTCCGCCGCGGAGCACTCGAGAGCGGCGGAGCTGGAGAGCCCGGCGCCGAGCGGCACCTGGCCGTCGATCATGATGTCCATGCCCTGGGTGGTGGCACCGGAGATGTGCGCCCGCAGCGCCCACAGCACCCCGGCCACATACGCGGGCCAGCCGTCGACGGCCCCGGGCTCGAGGTCGCCGGCATGGATCTCCAGGACCTGGTCGTCCTGGGCGGACCGCAGGCGGACGAGGTCGGTGGGCGTGCGCGCGGCGGCCGCGAAGCACCGATGGGAGATCGCCATCGGCAGGCACAGGCCGTCCTGGTAGTCGACGTGCTCGCCGATGATGTTCACGCGTCCCGGGGCGGACCACACACCGTCGGGGGCGTAGCCGAACGACTCGGCGAACAGCGACTCGACTCGCTCGGCGGCCTCACCGCGATCCGGCGCCGAGGACAGCGTCACGGCAGGGGTCGCGGTGACCGGGGCGCCAGAGCGTCCGGTGTCTGCGGCGGCGCCGGCGTCTGCGGCAGTGGTCATGGTGTTCCTCCCGAACGGTCGAAGGCCGGCGCACGGGGCAGAGCCCCATGGCAACATCCGGCACGGCGTCAGCGAGTCTAACCGTCAGCGCGACAAGAGCGCAGATCAGTTCTTCAGGACGGGCGGCGGAGCCGCGCCAGGAACCAGCGGGACCTCAGGGACGCACGGCGAGGCAGGACACCGACGGGGCGGGGATCGGGTCCGCGGCGATCGAGAGAGTCTCGTCCTTCCGCCGCAGCACATCGATGCGATCGCCCTCCTGGGCCGCCACCAGGACCAGATCTCCCAGCTGCGTGAAGTGGCGGGGATGGGCACCCACCTCGATCTCGGCGACGATCTGCGGTCGCATCATCGTCAGCGACAGCAGGGAGATCGTGTCCGGTCCGCGGTTGGCGACCAGCAGCATCCCGTCATCGTCGGCGAGCTCGATATGGGAGAGCGCGTTGTCCCCCTCCCGGCCGCTGGCCGGGATCATGGAGCGCACGCTCCAGCTCAGCGCGGTTCCGTTCAGCGCGGTCGGTGCCGTGCGCGAGGTCTCCACGGACCGTCGTGCCGCCGTGGCCACCATCCCGGAGAGCTCGCAGGAGATGTGCAGCTGCTCGGACTCGTGGTCCGGCGCGAGATGCCGAGGCCCGCTCCCCCTGCTCAGAGGGATCTCGCCGGTCAGGCCCATCTGGCCGGCCGAGTCCTGCCGGTAGAGGAACACGCGGTCCAGGCCGAGATCCGGCACCGCCAGCGCCTCGGTGCCGGGCAGGGCGACCACCTGGTGCGGGTGGGGATCCTGCCCCTCGCTGCGGTCGTGGTGGTCGTCGACGTCGATGAGCTCGACCGGCACACCGTCGTCGTCCAGGCGCACGGTCTCCACGGTGCCCGAGCCGTAGTCGGCGACCAGCAGGGTCCCCGCGCTGCGCCCCGGAGCCAAGTGACAGCCGCCCGATCCGTCCAGCGCGAGGTCACCGACGATCTCCGCCGAGGAGCCGTCGGCCGTGATCCGGACGGCGACGACTCGCGTCGGGGACGTCTCCAGCACCGCGTAGAGCAGAGAGCCGTCGGCGCTCCAGAGCACGAAGGACGGATCCGGCAGATCGACCGTGGCGAGCCGCTCCACGGTCGGCGCCGTGCCGGAAGGACCGCCTGCGTCGTGGCCCGTGGTGAGCCTCAGCAGCTCGAGCCCCGGGCCGCGGCCGCTGCCGCTGCGTGAATAGCCGCCGGCGGCGATCAGTGCGGATGTGCTCATGGGGTCTCCTCGGGATCGGTTCGCGGTCCCTAGCCGTCCGACGGAGGGTCGAGGTCATCGAGCTCGTCGAAGAGGGCGGGCGACAGCGCTGTCATCTCGCCCGTCATCGTAGACGGCTCGACCACCGGAGTGCCGGTGCGACGCCGGAAGCTGCGCGATCCCATCGTGAGCCGACGACGGCGCAGCGTGGTGAACGGCAGGGAGATGCTCGGGGTGTAGGCGATGTCGCTGCGGCGGAAGTACGGCAGGATGCGCGAGGCCAGCAGCTGGCCGAGCACGGCTCCGGCGGCGATGCCCACGGCGATCTCACCCGCCCCGAACAACTCGCTGGCGCCGGAGCTGACGTCGTCCCCCAGCCCCAGGAGTCCCCGGTAGATGAGGCTGCCGGGCACCAGCGGGATGATCCCGCCCATCACGAAGAGCAGGGTCGGCACCCGCAGGCGGTCCCCGAGCACCACCGCGATCAGCCCGGTGAAGAGCCCGGCGAGCGTCACCGCGTACAGACGCTCCATGAACAGCCCGGTGACGAGGTGGGAGATCAGCGCCGAGATCAGCGCGACCAGCGCCATCCAGGGGAGCACCTTCCACGGCACCTGGGTGCCCACGCCGAAGCCGATCCCCATCCCGATGCCGGAGACCACCACCCACAGCACGGTGATCAGGGAGATCGGGATCGAGGCGCTCACGGAGATGTCCGCGCCGATCGCTTCGGCCAGCAGCATTCCGCCCCGCACCCCGGCGACGAGGCCCACGGTGAGCATGAGAGTCTCCAGGATGCGGCCGGCTGCGGTCACGTACCAGCCGGTCACGGCGTCCTGCACCGCGGCGATCGAGGAGAGGCCGCACAGCTGCACGATGATGCAGGAGACCACGACGATCGAGGAGTTCACGGCCGGGTTGATGAGGTGCACGGCCAGTGCGGCACCCACGGCGAGGAAGCCGCCGATCGCCTGTCCGTAGAAGGGCGGGATGTGCTTGCGGGCCAGGAACTCCCCGGAGGCGATCAGCAGTCCCGCCGCGAACGTCGCGGCGACCACCACGAGGGATCCCGCTCCGAAGCTGAGCGCCGCGGAGCCGCCCATCACGGCGAAGCCGAGCACCACCAGCGGGAGTTTGTACAACGGGGGCGACTGGACCACGGCGCCCGCCATCCGTCGGGCCTCCTCGAGCGGGAACTCGCCGGAGATATAGCCGTGCGTGATGTCCTCATAGGCCGCCAGACGGGCGAAGTCCTGGACGCGTGCCGCGGCGGAGCGCACTCTCGTGAACGGGGTGGCCCCCTCGTCCTCGAGGTACGAGATGACGACTTCGTCGAAGGTCACCTGCACGGAGACGTTGCGCAGTCCCGACGAGCTGGTGATCCGCAGAACGGTCGCCGTCACCTCGGAGGCGGCCGCTCCGTTCGTGAGCAGGCCTTCTCCGATCCTCATGGCGAGGTCGAACACGGCATGGAGCCGGATGGAATCGGTGGGCACGAGATGATCGTGCCACACGGGGGATCATGGAAAACAGCGCTCGGCGACCTGGCACTCGTCACACTCCGCGGCAGGGGCCCGAGACGACAACCGACGAGGTCGCACGGGGGCCTTCGAGGCGTCGCGGAGGGGTGGCGTCGGGGCCTGGAGTGGTGTCCGAAAGGGCCCTGCGGAAGGGGTCCGGGGGCGCCTCAGAGGGGGTGCCTCAGAGGGGGTGCCTCAGAGATTGGGCGAGACGGACAGCACACCCAGGCCGATCGCCAGCAGTGCGAGCACCCCGGCGTCCACGCCCCGGGACCGTACCGCGAGGGCTCCGACCGCCCGGACCGGCAGCACGGCGCGGAGCAGTGCGAGCAGGCCCAGCAGCACCGCGAACAGGAGCCCTGCCAGCGGCGCACCCACCACGATCCCCGTGATGATGATCGCCGCGACGGCGGGCAGCGTCAGCACCAGCACGACCTGGCGTCGGCAGGCCGCGCCGACGGAGAAGGGCGATCGTTCATCGGGCACGGGGCCCATGCTACGGGTCGGTCCCGGCTACGCTGGCCGTGGCCGGCAACGACGTCGGCCATCAGAGCGACCTGGAGGACTCCTTCACATGACCAGCCCCGGTTCGACGCCCGGCACCGCGACCCGTTCCGAGCATGATCTGCTCGGCGACCGCGACGTCCCCGCCGACGCCTATTACGGCATCCAGACCCTGCGCGCGCAGGAGAACTTCCACATCACGGACCTTCCCCTGAGCCACTTCCCGCGTTTGATCGAGGCGCTGGCCCAGGTCAAGCGGGCCACGGCCCGCGCCAATCACGGGCTCGGCGCACTCGACGACGAGCGGGCGGCAGCCATCGAGCAGGCCTGCACGGAGATCGTCGGCGGCGAGCTCCACGAGCACTTCGTCGTGGACATGATCCAGGGAGGTGCCGGCACCAGCACCAACATGAACGCCAACGAGGTGATCGCCAACCGCGGACTGGAGATCCTGGGCAGGCAGAAGGGCGAGTACGAGCACCTGCACCCCAACAACCACGTCAATCTCGCGCAGTCCACGAACGACGTGTACCCCACGTCCCTGCGCCTGGGGATCCTGCTGACCTTCCCGGCGCTGGTGGAGTCGATGGACCACCTGATCACCACTCTCCGCGCCAAGGGCGCGGAGTACTCCCGGGTGCTGAAGATGGGCCGTACGCAGATGCAGGACGCGGTCCCGATGACCGTGGGCCAGGAGTTCAACGCCTGGGCCACCACCATCGAGGAGGACGTCGTGCGCCTCACCCGAACCGCGGCCGCGTTCCAGGAGATCAACCTCGGGGCGACCGCGATCGGTACCGGCATCACCACCGATCCCCGCTACGCACAGCTCGCCACCCAGGAGCTCTCCGACCTCACCGGGATCGATTTCGTGGTCTCCGCCGATCTGGTCGAGGCCACCAGCGACACCGGCGCCTTCGTGACCTTCTCAGGGATCCTGCGCCGCATCGCCGTCAAGATCTCGAAGATCTGCAACGACCTGCGGCTGCTCTCCTCCGGCCCTCGGGCCGGCTTCCACGAGATCAACCTGCCCGCGGTGCAGCCGGGCAGCTCGATCATGCCGGGCAAGGTGAACCCGGTGATCCCCGAGGTCGTCAACCAGGTCGCCTTCGAGGTCATCGGCAACGACCTCACGGTGGCCTTCGCCGCGGAGGGCGGCCAGCTGCAGCTGAACGCCTTCGAGCCGGTGATCGCCTTCAACATCCTCGAGTCCACCCGCATCATGACGCGGGCGATGAACACCCTGGCCGATCGCTGCATCGCCGGGATCACGTTGAACGAGGACACCCTGGAGGACAACCTGCGCCGCTCGATCGGCGTGGTCACCGCGCTGGTGCCGGTGATCGGCTACGCCGCCGCCACCGACGTCGCCTCGACGGCTCTGGAGACCGGTCGCCCGGTCGCCGACCTGGTGCTCGAGCGGGGCCTGCTGGACGAGAGCCGGCTCAAGTCGCTGCTCTCCCCCGAGTCGATGACCAGCCCGCATCGCGCGACCCCCACCGGCACCATGCCCGATCTGTCGAACGAATGGCTGGACTCCGGGGAGATCACGCGGCTCCCCCTCGAGCCCGACACCGAGGGCTGAGCGCGCCCTCGAAATCCGGACACGGCGCCCCTCATCCTCCGAGTCGGACGATGAGGGGCGCCTCTCGTGCAGGACGGGCCGCCGTCTCGTCCAAGATCGGCAGTCGTCTCGTCCGAGATCGGCAGTCGTCTCGTCCAGGACAGGCAGCCTTCCGATTCCCCCGAAACGGCCCACCAGCGCCACGAACCCGAGGAATCCGGCGCCGTCCGCGACGCAACCGGGACACCGCCACCCCACGAGTCACCGATTCCCTCGAAACGGCCCACCAGCGCCACGAATCCGAGGAATCCGCGACGGCCGCGACTGCGGATGCGGTTACGGAACCAAGCTCGGCTCCGCTTGGCTCGGCTCCGCTTGGCTCGGCTTGGCTCGGCTCGGCTTGGCTCGGCTTGGCTCGGCTCCGCTTGGCCCCGCTCGGCTCGGCTCCGCTCGGCTCCGCTTGGCTCGACTCGAGGAGCGTCAGCTCACTCGTCGGCCTCTTCCATCTTGCCGCGCATGACGAGCTTCGGATCGGGGACGCCGACGACCTCGTGGTCCTTGTCCTCGTACTCGAACTGGGAGAGGAAGTAGCGCATCGCGTTCAGCCGCGCCCGCTTCTTGTCGTTGGAGCGGATGATCGTCCACGGCGCGTACTTCTTGTCCGTGCGGCGGAACATCTCCTCCTTGGCCTGCGTGTACGACTCCCAGCGGTCGAGGGACTCGAGGTCCATCGGGGAGAGCTTCCAGCGGCGCACCGGGTCCAGCTGACGGATCGCGAAGCGGGTGCGCTGCTCCTTCTGGGACACGGAGAACCAGAACTTGGTGACGAAGATGCCGGAGTCCACGAGCATCCGCTCGAAGTAGGGCACCTGGTTCATGAACGTCTCGTACTCCTCCGGGGAGGCGAAGCCCATCACCCGCTCCACGCCGGCGCGGTTGTACCAGGACCGGTCGAACAGCACCATCTCGCCCTCGGTGGGCAGGTGCTGGATGTAGCGCTGGAAATACCACTGGCCGCGCTCGCGGTCGCTGGGCTTGTTCAGCGCGACCACACGAGCGGTGCGGGGGTTCAGATGCTCGGTGAAGCGCTTGATGGTGCCGCCCTTGCCGGCGGCATCGCGTCCCTCGAAGATGATGATCGACTTCTGGTCGTTGTCCTCGAGCCAGTACTGGTACTTCAGCAGCTCCACCTGGAGCTTGTACTTCTCGCGCTCGTACTCGTCGCGATCCATGCGCGTCTCGTACGGGTACCCCTCCTGCCAGGTGTACACGGGGTTGCCCTGAGGGTCGATCAGGTCCGGGTCCGGGGTATGCCCGTCCTTGACCGAGTAGCCCTCCTCGCGCAGATGCTCGATGTACTCGCGCAGGCTCTGGTTGTCGGGGATTCTCACGGCCACTCCTTCGGGCGTCACGCTGGTGTATGGCCCCAACTCTAGAGGGCCGGGGTGTCGAGCCGGTGAACGCCGGCCCGATGTGTCGTGCTGGAGATGCCTCTCGGCTGACGGGACGGCGACCGCTCGGCTGACGGTGCGGTGATCGCCCCGCGTCCGCAGAGGCAGCGGGGCGTTCGACCGAGGTCGGCACCTGCCGGGTGCCGTGGCGGGCCGCCCGTCGGGTCGCCTGAGTGCAGGAGACCCGACTGACGGCGATCAGACGGACGGTGATCCGTCGGCAGACGATCCGCCGGCCGAGCTTCCCGGGAGCCGCGGGGCGGCGGTCCAGGCCGCTCAGCGCTCAGAGCGCGACGTGGCGGGCCGGTGCGCTCAGTGCGCGAAGTGGCGGGTACCGGTGAGGTAGAGGGTCGCACCGGCGGCACGGCACGCCTCGATGACCTCCTCGTCGCGGATGGAGCCGCCGGGCTGCACGATCGCCCGCACGCCCGCGTCGAGCAGGATCTGCGCGCCGTCGGCGAAGGGGAAGAAGGCGTCCGACGCGGCGACCGCGCCGCGGGCGCGCTCCGGAGCGGCCTCGCCCTCGGCGTGCTCGCCCAGCGAGTTCGCGCGGGACACGGCCAGGCGGCAGGAGTCCAGGCGGTTGACCTGACCCATTCCGATGCCCACAGCGGCTCCGTCCCCGGCGAGCAGGATCGCGTTGGACTTCACCGCGCGCACGGAGCGCCAGGCGAAGGCGAGGTCCGCGAGGGTCGCCTCGTCGGCGGCGTCCCCGGCGGCAAGGGTCCAGTTCGCGGGGTCATCGCCCTCGGCGTCGACGGCGTCGGAGTCCTGGACGAGCATGCCGCCCCAGATCTCGCGCATCTCGACCTCGCGGGAGTACTCGCCCTCCAGGCGCAGGATCCGCAGGTTCTTCTTGGTGCGCAGCAGCTCGAGCGCCTCGTCCTCGTAGGCCGGGGCCAGGATGACCTCGGTGAAGATCGGCTTGACCTGCTGGGCCATGGCGAGCGTGACGGGACGGTTGGTGGCGATCACGCCGCCGTACGCGGACAGCGGGTCGGTGCCGTGGGCGCGCAGATGGGCGACGGCGATGTCCTCGCCCTCGCCCGCCACGGCGATGCCGCAGGGGTTGTTGTGCTTGACCACTGCGACGCAGGGTCGCTCATGGTCGAAGGCGGCGCGCACGGCGGCGTCGGCGTCCACGTAGTTGTTGTAGCTCATCGCCTTGCCGCCCAGCTGCTCGGCGCCGGCGATGCCGGGGACCTCGGGGTCGGTCACGGCCAGGCGGGCCCGCTGGTGGGGGTTCTCGCCGTAGCGCAGCGTGGCGGTGAAGCCGAGCTGAGCGGCGTCCTCGTCGCTGAGGTCGAGGATGCTCCGGGGGGCGTCCGCATCCAGCGCGTCGTCCTCCTGCGAGCTGTCGCCCGTCTCGTCGTCCCCCTCGACCTCGGGCAGCTGGTCCAGCATCCAGTCGCTGATCGCATCGTCGTACTCGGCGGTGCGGGTGAAGGCGATGGTGGCGAGCTCCTGGCGCTCGGCGAGGGTGAAGCCGCCTGCCTCCGCGGCCTCGGCGGCCGTCGGGTAGACCTCGGGATCCACGACCACGGCGACGGAGGCGAAGTTCTTCGCGGCGCCGCGCACCATGGAGGGTCCGCCGATGTCGATCTTCTCGATGATCTCGTCGAAGCTGCCGCCGGCGCCGACGGTCTCGCTGAACGGGTAGAGGTTCACCACGACCAGGTCGAAGGGCTCGATGCCGTGCTCGGCGAGCTGCGCACGGTGGCTGTCGAGGCGCTGATCGGCCAGCAGGCCGCCGTGCACACGGGGGTGGAGGGTCTTGACGCGGCCGTCGAGCATCTCGGGGAAGCCGGTCACCGACGCGACGTCGGTGACGTCGATGCCGGCGTCACGGATGGTCGAGCCGGTGGAACCGGTCGAGACGATCTCGACGCCGTTCTCGGAGAGGGTGCGGGCGAGATCGACGATCCCCGTCTTGTCGAAGACGGAGATGAGGGCGCGGCGGATCGGGCGGCGCTGGGTGGTGGTCACGAGGCGTGCTCCTGTTCGGATCGGGTCCTTGCGTCGAGCACCCAGGCGGTCGATGCTCGTGTTGTCACTCCCCGGTGGTCGCCCACCTTCGCCAGTCGTGTGGGGCCATTCTAGCCGGGAGCCCCTGACAGCGGGAGCCTGCTCCGCCCAGCGGTCCGCGGCAGTCCGCACGCGACCGCGCAACAGGGCGGCGGTCCGTGCCCGACCGAGCGCCCGCCCCGTCAGTTCACGCTTAGCTCGCGGTCGCGGAACCGTCCTGCCGGTCAGCGGTCAGCTCGCTGACCACCTCGACGAGCAGGGGCTGCTCGACGGCTTTGATCCGTTCGTGGAGATCATGCTCGGTGTCCTCGGCGCGGACCTCGACGGCGACCTGGGCGAGGATGCGCCCGGTGTCGACGCCGGCGTCGACCTCGATGACAGTCGCACCGGTGATCTTCACCCCGTGGGCGAGGGCGTCACGGACCCCGTGGGCACCGGGGAAGGAGGGCAGCAGGGCTGGATGCGTGTTGACGATGCGCCCGCCGAACGCCTCCAGCAAGGGCGGGCCCACGAGCTTCATGAACCCGGCGAGCACGACCAGCTGCGGCTCGAGACGGGCCACGGAGTCGGCGAGCGCCTGGTCCCAGGCGGCGCGGTCCGCGTGGTCTGCGAGGCGGATCACCTCGGTGGGGATCCCGGCGGCGCGGGCGTGCTCGAGGCCGGAGGCGTCACGGTCGGCGATCACCCCGACCACGACGAAGGGGCTCGAGGGCTCCTCGCTGCTGCGCAGAAGGGCGGCAAGGTTCGAGCCGGTACCGGAGATGAGGACGGCGATGGGGGTGGGGGTCACCGCCTCAGCGTAGTCGGAGCATCGCAGACCTCCAGAGTCACCAGGCATCCGGGGACACGGCGTCCAGGGATGCGACGTCCAGAGGCACGACGTCCAGGCGGACCAGGCACACTAGGAACGATGAGCAGCGAACACGACACCGAGGGGACCGGGGCGACAGCCTCCGGGACCGATGCAGCCTCCCGTCACCGACGACTGGTGCGCGCCCTGCTGCTGACGATGCTCGCCTCCTGGCTGCTGCTCCTGACCCCGCTGCCGTTCTCCCTGGCCGCCGGGATCGGCGCTCTCGTGGCCCTGGTGCTGCTGGTGCTGCTCGCGGTGCAGGCGTTCCGGCAGGGCCGCCCGGGCATGGCCGTGATCTCGCTGATCATCGGCGTGCCGGCCACCTTGATGATCACCGCGGGATCCTTCCTGAGCCTGCTGTTCTACGGCCCGATGGCGGAGATCGAGGAATGCCGCGCCACCGCGCTCACCGAGCAGGCACGTGTGCAGTGCGACGTGGAGGCCCAGGACTCGATGGCGAGCTGGATCAGCGACCTGATGGGCGGCTGACGCCGCCGTCGATCCCCGTCGTCCGGCTGTCGGGATCAAGACCGCCGTGGTCGCCCTCGGCAGCATGGTCGTCGCCAGCAGCGCGGTCGTCGTCAGCGTGGGCGTCCTCGTCACCGTCGCCGTCGCCGTCATCGCCAGCACGGTCGCCGTCAGCACGGTCGTCGTCGGCACGGTCATCGTCGGCACGGTCATCGTCGGCACGGTCATCGTCGGCACGGTCATCGTCGGAGGACACCTCATCGGCGGTGCCGTCGGCCCCCTCGTCCGCGCGCGCCCCTGACGCCTCTCCCCTGCCGGACCGACCCGAGAACTCTGCATCCTCCGAGCCCTCTGCGCTCTCAGCGCTCTCGACCCGGGCCCGCAGCGCGGCGGTCTGCGCGCGCACCCACGGCACCACCGGTGAGGCGAGCGCCACGAGCACCACGCCGGTGCTGACCACGACGACGCCCAGCAGCGGGAGGATGAGGGAACTCATCTGGGGACCGAGATGCACCAGACGGCCCTCCCCGATGCCACCGGTCGACAGCCCCGCGAGCAGCAGCACGCCGACCACCACCGCCACGGGATAGGCGATCCACGCCGTGATCCGGTCGCGCCGCTCCAGATCCTCGACGTCCCGGACAAGTCGCAGGGCGCCGACAACGACCGGGACGGCCGGCACCACCAGGAGCAGCCAGAGCCAGGCGGAGAAATCGCCGGGACCGGGGAACGCGCCCAGCAGCGGAAGCGCGGGCATCACTCCCGTCGCGGAGCCGTCGAGCGAGATCGAGGAGGAGGTCCCGACCCCGACCGTGCCGCCGAGGAGGACCACGAGCGCCCAGACCGCCAGCAGCGGCAGCAGCGCCAGCTGGACGAGCGTGAGGACGATCCCCCCGACGATCCCGGGATCGAGCGCGTCGAACAGGGAGGACTGCTCGGGCACGGAGACGACCATCATCACGACGCTCAGGAGCATGCCCACGCCCAGCAGGCCGACCAGCGCGAGGAGCACGGAGCGAGCGACGTCGCCGAACGGGGCGGGAAGCAGCTCGAGCACCCGCACCCCGGGAATGGTGGAGGTCGCCTCACGACGCAGGGACCACAGGATCCCCAGCACGCCGCCGAGCACCGCCACCATCGCCCCGGACACGATCGCCGAGGTCACCACGGGGCTGGAGTCGGTGCTGCGGCCGATCCCGGCGAGCACCGCCATACCGATCGCATAGACCCCGGCGTAGGCACCGAGCGCACTGCCGGCGTCCCGGAGCGCGCGCAGGCGCAGCACGCCGTCATCCCGCACGAGCTGCAGCGCTCGACCCACCCGGCGCATGCCCAGGATGGAGATGAGCAGCAGCAGCCCCAGCAGGCCGAACGGGGTGAGGGTGACGGCGCCGTCGATGACACCGGTGCTCAGCACGATGCCGCCGCCATGGCCGAGGACCAGGACGTTCAGGGCGATGATGATCGCATCCAGGGCGGTCGCGCTGGAACGCGTTCCGGCGACCTGAGCGGCCAGCGCGGGCACGACGACGAGGGCGATCACGGTGCCGAGCGAGAGCGCGGCGGCGATCATGCCGCGGACCAGAGGCGTCGCGATGCTGTCGCCGGTGCTGTTCACGAACTGCTCCTTGAGCGGGTCACGACGGGGAAGCGGGCCCAGGTTCCGGCCCGACGCCACCTCGGAGGGGGCGCCGGTCCATGGTCGCATTTCAGCGGCGCCCGATCATGCATCCCGGGACGGGACGCGGGTCACGGCGCGAGGCGCTCCGGTGTCGCATAATGACACGGATGTCCGATCCGATCCTGCCCCCTGAGACTGCCGAGCCCGCTGAGTCCGTCGAGACCCCTGGGTCCGGTGGAACGGCATCTGCCGTGCCGTCGCTGATCGTGCGCACCCTGCGCCTCGACGAGACCGTCGACCTCCTCGGCCATATCCCTCTGGCGGTGAGCGGTGCCTGGCTGCGCCACGGCCAGGGGATGGTCGCGCTCGGGACCGCCTGGAGCGTGCAGACCATCGGGCCCCATCGGTTCGCGGCGGCGAGCGCCGCCTTCCAGGCCGTGGCCGCGGCCGCGCGGGTGGACGACGAGGTGCGCACGCGCACCAGCGGTCTGATCGCGCTGGGCAGCTTCTCCTACGCCGACACCTCGCAGCGGAGCTCCCGCCTGATGGTGCCGAGCGCGCTGCTGGGCGTGCACGACGGCGAGTCGTTCCTGACGGTGGTGGGTGTGGACGAGGAGCCGGTGGTCCCGACGTCCTGGCGCGACCTGTTCCCGTCCACGCCCCTCCAGCCGTCCCCGTCGGACGAGCTGGAGGTCGAGGCGGACCACACGCCCGACGAGTACCAGGCCCTGGTCCAGGAGGCCGTGACGGAGATCCGCGCCGGTCGCGCCGAGAAGGTCGTCCTCTCCGAGCGCACCACGGTCACGGCCGAGCACCGCATCGAGCCGGCGGTGCTGCTGGCCAACCTCGCCCGTGACTACCCGAGCACCTGGGTCTACCACCTCGACGACGTGATCGGGGCGAGCCCCGAGATGCTCGCCCAGACCGAGACCGGGCGCGTCTTCTCCCGGGTGCTGGCCGGGACGCGGCCGGTCGCCGACGACGGCGAGCTCGACGAGGTGGATCGTCGCGCCTTCCGCTCCGACGCGAAGGAGCTCTCCGAGCACGCCTTCGCCGTGGATTCCGTCGTCGAGCGCCTCGCGGGGCTGGCCGAGGACATCGACGTCTCCCCCGAACCCTTCGTGCTGCGGCTGCCCGGGCTGGAGCACCTCGCCTCCGATGTCTCCGCGCGCCTGCGCTCCGGGACCACCAGTGTGGACGTCGCGTCCCGCCTGCATCCGTCGGCCGCCGTGTCGGGGACGCCGCGGGAGGCCGCCGACGAGATCATCGCCCGCCTCGAGCCGCATGACCGCGGCGGGTACGCCTCACCGGTGGGCTGGATGGATGCCGCCGGGGACGGACAGTGGGCGATCGCCCTGCGGATGGCGCACCTGAACGCCCAGAGGGTCGTCACGCTGCAGGCGGGCGGCGGCCTGGTCGCCGCCTCGGACCCGGTCTCCGAGCACGCCGAGGTGCTCGCGAAGTGCCGCCCGATGCTGCGTGCCCTGCGCGGCACGCCCACGGCGAGCGAGATCGAGGAGACCCCGCCCGAGCCTCTCCTCGGCGCCTGACCCCCGAGCCCGGCCCCCGGCCGCGGAGGACGATCCGGATCGGGCCGGGACGTCGGGCGGCGCTCAGGTGGGCTGACTGCCCAGGGTGATGTCGATGCTCTGCACCGACTGGTCCCGCACCACGGTGAGCGTGTGGTCGGACCCGACGGGGAGACCGCGCACCACGCCGGTCAGCGCGGCCGCGCTGCCCACGGGGGTGTCGTCGATCTTGGTGATCAGGTCGCCCTCCCGCAGCCCTGCCGCAGCGGCCGGGCTGTCGGGCTCGATGCCGACCACCTCGGCGCCGTGATAGGCGACGTCGCCGACGGGCTGTGACCCGTCCCTGCTGGTCACCCCGACGAACGCGTGCTCTGCTGTGCCGTCCTCCTGGAGCTGGTCCGCGATGAGCGTCGCGGTGTTCGACGGGATCGCGAAGCCGAGCCCGATGCTTCCCGCCTGCCCGGAGGCGCTCGGGATCCCCGCGATGGAGGAGTTGATCCCGATCACCTGCCCGGCGGCGTCCACGAGCGGGCCACCGGAGTTGCCGGGATTGATCGCGGCGTCGGTCTGGATCGCGGAGGTGTAGGTCGTGTCCGAGCCGCCCGGGTCCTCGCCGGTGGCTGTCACGGGCCGGTCCACCGCGGAGACGATCCCGGTGGTGACGGTGTTCTCGAGACCCAGCGGGGTGCCCAGCGCCATCACGGGCTGTCCCACGGCGATGGAGGAGGAATCGGCGAAGGTGGCCGGTTGCAGATCGTCGGGGGGAGAGTCCAGACGCAGCACGGCGAGATCCGTGGTCGGATCGGCGCCGACGACGGAGGCGGCATAGCTGAGTCCGTCGCTGGTGGTGACCTGGACGGTCTTCGCCCCGTCGATGACGTGGTTGTTGGTGAGGATCGTGCCCTTCTCGTCGAGGACGACCCCGGTGCCCAGGCTCGTCCCGGAGCCGGTGCTCACCTGGATCGCGACGGCGCTGGGAGCGACCTGGTCGGCGACCGTGGCCCAATCAGGATCATCCACCGTGGACACCGACGCCGGGTGCGCGGGCTCCTCGGGAGCGGCCTGCGCAGTGCTCGTGGCGGCGGGCTGGGGGGCCAGGAGCTGGTCATAGGCGACCACCCCGCCCAGGGTCAGACCACCGGAGACCAGCATGCCGAGGGCGACCAGACCCGTCACGCCGCCCCATCCCGGTCCGTGAGCCCGGGCCGGTGGCCCGGCGGCGCCCGGCGCCGACGGGGGCACCGACGTGCCCGCGGAGGGATCCTGTCCGTACGGAGCCGAGTAGGCGGAGGGCGCGGAGAAGGCCGACGACGAGGCAGACGGGACGGGCGAGGTGGAGGGCTCAGAGGACGGGTAGGCGGGGTAGGCCGGGTACGCCTGCGCGGTGCCGGCCGGGGCGCTGCTCGCCCCGGCCCAGCCGGCATCCCCCTGCCCCGCAGCGCCCCAGGGCCAGGCTGGCTGCTCGGGTTGGCCGTGCGGTGCCGACTGACCGTGCTGACTGTTCTGGCCGTCCTGCGGGACCTGGCCGTGCTGACCGGCCTGGCCGTGCTGGCTGTTCTGGCCGTGCTGACTGGGCTGGCCGTTCTGGCCGTTCTGACCGTTCCGGGACGGGTCGTACGCATCGTTCACGTCGTGCATGAGTCCACCTCCGCCTGCTGCTCCAGCGCCGCTGCGCTGATCTCCTGGTGAACAATGAACACCCGCAAGCCGGAGCCGCGCTGTGCGAGAGCTGTGCCCAGGCTGGCCCCGGTGACGGTCCGGGACGTCGCCCCCAGTGCCGTCGCCGCCGCGTCGAGGTCCGTGCCGTGAGGGGTGGTGAAGAAGCGTCGCAGCAGCTCAGGGGGCGCTGCGACGTGCTCGAGACCGGAGAAGATCCGACCACCGCCGTCGTCGACGATCACGATATCGAGATCGGGAACCTGCTCCAGCGGACCGATGACCAGTCCGGTGAGATCGTGCAGCGCGGTGAGGTCCCCCACCAGGAGCCGCACCCGTCCTGCTCCCGGCTCTGCTCCCTGCCCAGCTTCCCGACCGGTTTCCTGCTGAGCTCTCTGCTCGGCACTCTGCCCGGCTCCGCGGCCTGCCTCCTGGTGGGCCAGAGCGATCCCACCGGCGAGGGACGTGGTGCCGTCGATCCCGGCGAGTCCCCGGTTCGCGATCACCCGGCCCGCCGTCGGCCCCGCATGCTGTTCGAGGTCGCGCACGAGGCTCGAGGAGCCGAGCACCAGGAGGTCGTCCTCCCCCGTCGCCGCCCAGACGGCGAGCGCCGCCTCCTGCTGCCAGGTGGACGTCAGCTCAGCCGTCACCCGGGAGGCGGCCCTCTGCCAGGCCACCAGCTGCTGCCGGCGCCGCTCGAGCTCTGCCCCGTCGGCGTCGTCGTCTCCGTGCACGGCAGGCACCACGAGCCGTGCCCGGCGGGCCGCATCGGCGAAGTCCAGCTGCGGGTCCACGACCACCACGTCCACGTCCGGAGCTCCCAGCAGGCGCCCGATCACCGGCCGCGAGAGCGTCGGATGCCCCAGCACGATCGCGCGGTCCGGGCGCAGCGGATGCTGAGGATCCGCCATGACCTCCGCGAGGAGGGCCGGGTAGCCGGGGATGAGGGACGGGCCGGCATGCGCTCCGGAGCTCGGCTCGGCCAGCAGCGGCAGGGCATGGCGTTCGGCGAGCTCGCGGGCGGCCGCTCCTGCCCCGTCGCCCGCGACCACCACGGTGCGCGCGGAGATCGGGACGGGATGGGGCTGCGGCGGCAAGGGGCGCGACCGCCGGGTGAGCACGATCTGCGGGCGCTGCGCTGAGGACCTCTCCTGCCCTGCGGGCGCAGCCTGCACTGGCGGCGCGTCCGTGTCCGTGTCCATGCCCGGGTCCATGTCCGGGCGGGGCACGAGCGGGTCCCGGAAGGAGAGGTTCACGTGCACGGGGCCGGGGTGCTCGCCGGTCGCGGCGGCGACGGCCCGCGCCATCGTCGAGACCGCGGTGCGCAGCTCGGTGGCCGTGGCGGCCTCGGCGGTCGGGGCGGGGAGGTCGGCGTCCAGGCGCACGAGGGAGCGGAACATCCCCGCCTGCCGTGTGGTCTGGTTCGCGCCGACGTCCCGCAGCTCGGCCGGACGGTCCGCGGTGAGCACGATCAGCGGGATCCGCGAGTGGTGGGCCTCCATCACCGCGGCGTGCAGATGCGCGGTCGCCGTGCCGGAGGTCGTGACCACCACCGCAGGATGCTCGGGGTCGAACCGGGACAGGCCCAGCGCGGTGAAGGCGGCGGCGCGCTCGTCGATCCGCACGTGGGCACGGACCGCTCCCGCGAGCTGCGGGCCGGCGAGCCCGTAGACCAGCGGGGCGCTGCGGGACCCCGGCGCGAGCACCGCATCGGTGACCCCGAGCTCGGCGAGCGCGCTCCAGATCGCGATCGCCTGATCGACCGCCCCGGACCCGGTCGGAGCAGGAGCGGGGATCCCCCGGGAGATCCCGGAGGCGGGGGCGGCGGCTGCGATCTCAGGCATGCCGCCAGGGTAATGCGCCCGACGGGACCCGGCCTCCGCACCGGCCATCGCGGCTCGGGGCGACGAGTCAGCTCACAGGGCGTCGAGGCAGGCTGCCAGGCGCTCCTCCCAGCGAGCGGCGAGCTCTGCCGGCGCCGCATGGCGATCCATGAGCTCCTCCCGCGGCTCGGGCCGCGCCACCGGCAGGGTCCCGGTCCGGGGGTGCAGGGCATCGGCCACGAGATCCCCGGTGAGCAGCGACGCGGTTGCCATCCCGCAGGCGTAGGGCAGCTCCGGAAGGGCTGCGGCGAGCGCGAGGCCGGCGCTGAGGCCCACGCTGGACTCCAGGGCGGAGGACACCACCACGGGCAGGCCGGCCTGGTCGGCGAGGTCCAGGCACCTCTGCACACCGCCGAGGGGCTGCACCTTCATGACCAGGACGTCGGCCGCCTCGGCCCGGGCCACGCGCAGCGGGTCCTCGGCGCGGCGCACGGACTCGTCGGCCGCGATCGGGATGTCGACGGCACGGCGCAGGGCCGCGAGGTCCTCGATCGAGGCGCAGGGCTGCTCGGCGTACTCGAGGCCGCCGGCGGCGCGGTCCAGGAGCGGCAGGGCCTCCTTCGCCTGGTCGAGGGTCCAGGCCGCATTGGCGTCGATGCGGATCCGGCCGGTCGGGCCCAGCGCGTCGCGCACCGCCTCGACCCGATCCGTGTCCTCGGCGAGCGAGGAGGTGGGATCGGCGACCTTGATCTTGGCCGTGCGGGCACCGCCGACGGTCGCGATGCGATGGGCGAGCACGGCGGGCACCACCGGGATGGTGGCGTTGACGGCGATCTCCTCGCGGCGCGGGGCGGGGCGGGCCGCGGTCGCGTCGGCGAGCGCCGCCCGCAGCCACGCCGCGGACTCCGCGGCGTCGTAGTCCCAGAACGGGGAGAACTCCGCCCATCCGGCGGGGCCGTGCAGCAGCAGGCCGTCACGCTCGGTGATGCCGCGGAAACGGGTGGTCATGGGGATGGTCCACGCGAGCACGCGGTCGATGCCGCGCTCGCGCAGTGCGGAAGGGATGAGCATTCCCCGAGGCTAGCGGGCGGTGCCGTCGGAGGAAGAATTCTCGGGATGCCCTCGGCGGGCCTCGCTATCGTGACCGTGATGAGCACCCCATCCCACCTGCTGCGACCCGTTCGCCCGGACGACGGCCCGGCCGTACTGGCCGCCTTCGCCTCCTCCCCGGACATGGCCCGCCAGGGCGACGTCACCTCGCTCCCGCAGGCCCAGGAGATGATCGCCTGGCTCGACGCACCCTCCCGTCGGGGCGTCGCGATCGTGGCTGGGGAGCCCCGGGGGATGGACCGCGGCGAGCCGGCCGGGACCGTGCGTGCCGGGAGCGCAACGGTCGGCGGCGAGCTGGTCGACGATGAGCTGGTCGACGACGAGCTGATCGGTCTCATCGGCGTGAGCATCGAGGAGCCCCACCGATCGGGCTGGTTCTTCTACTGGCAGCACGCCGGCTCCCGCGGCCGGGGCCTGACCTCGCGGGCCGCGGCGACCGTCGCCAACCGTGCGCTGCGCCCCGTGGCCGACGGCGGCTGGGGGCTCGAGCGGCTCGAGCTCGGCCACCGGGTGAACAACCCGGCCTCCGGGGCCGTGGCCCGCGCCGCCGGCTTCGTGCAGGAGGGCATCGAGCGCCAGAAGTTCCTCCTCGACGGCGAGCGGCACGACGTGCTCATCTACGGCCGCCTGCGCAGCGATCCGGTGCCGGCGACCTCCGAGCTGCCGTGGAGTCGCTGACCTCACCCCATCGGAACCCTCCACCGCCGCGGCCCGGACTACCCTGAGCACCATGACGTCCGCTCCTGATCCGCTGCCCCACCAGGTCTCCGAGACCTTCGATCCGCGCCTGTGGCGCGAGGTCCCCGCCACCGAGCACGGCGGGGAGGCCTTCACCGACATCACCTACCACCGGGCCGTCGACCGCATCGAGTCCCCCGACGGCGAGCGGACAGGCCACGACCTGCCGACGGTGCGCATCGCCTTCGACCGCCCCGAGGTGCGCAACGCCTTCCGCCCGCACACGGTCGACGAGCTGTACCGCGCGCTGGACCATGCCCGCCTGGACACCGGCGTGGGCATCATCCTGCTCACCGGCAACGGCCCCTCCCCCAAGGACGGCGGCCGCTCCTTCTGCTCCGGCGGCGACCAGCGTATCCGGGGTCGCGCCGGCTACGAGTACTCCGAGCAGGAGGACCTCGGCGAGACCACCCAGGTGCGCAGCGGCTCCAGCGGCCGCCTGCACATCCTCGAGGTGCAGCGCCTGATCCGCACCATGGGCAAGGTCGTGATCGCCGTGGTGAACGGCTGGGCCGCCGGCGGCGGTCACTCCCTGCACGTGGTCGCGGACCTCTCGATCGCCTCGCGCGAGCATGCGCGGTTCAAGCAGACCGACGCGAACGTGGGCTCCTTCGACGGCGGCTACGGCTCGGCCTATCTCGCCAAGCAGGTCGGGCAGAAGCGGGCCCGGGAGATCTTCTTCCTCGCCGAGGAGTACTCGGCGCAGGATGCCTACGACTGGGGCGCGGTGAACCGCGTCGTGGACCACGCGGATCTCGAGACCGAGGCGCTCGCGATGGCCAGCACGATCGCCACCAAGTCGCCGCAGGCGATCCGCATGCTGAAGTTCGCCTTCAACCTGGCCGACGACGGGCTCATGGGCCAGCAGGTCTTCGCCGGGGAGGCGACCCGCCTGGCGTACATGACCGACGAGGCCGTCGAAGGTCGCGACGCCTTCCTCGGCAAGCGCGAGCCCGACTGGTCGCAGTTCCCCCACCCGCAGGGCTGAGCCGTGGCCCTCTCCTCCTCCGAGCAGCCGGATCTCGCAGCCCGGCCCTGGCTCGTGCCGCCTGCCCACGACTCCTCCGCCGCCTCGCTCGACGCGCACTCCCGAGCGATCGGGCAGCTGATGGCGGGCACCTCGCGGCTGTGGCTGGGGCCGTTCCCGGCGCCGTCCGCCCTGCCGGCCGGCTTCGAGGACACCGCCCTGGTGGTCCCCACCTCCGGGTCCACCGGCACGGCGAAGGCGGTCGCGCTGTCCCGCTCGGCCCTGCTCGCCTCCCAGGACGCGACCGCTGCGCTGTTCGCGGCCGACGGCACCGCCCCGGACACCCAGGGCCACGGCTTCTGGCTGCCCCTGCTGCCGCCCACCCACATCGCCGGCGTGCAGGTGATCGCCCGGGCGCATCGCACCGCCCAGGTGCTGGGCCTGGCCGCGCCGGCCCTCCCGGATCCGCTGCCGGACCTGCGCGGGCACTTCGACGCCGCGGCGTTCGTAGCGCTCGCCGAGCCCGCCCTCGCGCAGGCCGAGGACGCAGGGCTCCCGGCATTCACCTCCCTGGTGCCCACCCAGCTCACCCGCATCATCACCGGGACGACCGGGGCCGACGCCCGCGCCCGCGGGGTGCTCCGGCGCTTCGCCGCCGTGCTCGTGGGCGGGGCCGCAACGCGTCCCGAGGTGCTCGCGAAGGCCCGCGCCCAGCGCATCGCCGTGCGCACCACCTACGGCTCCTCGGAGACTGCCGGCGGCTGCGTGTACGACCGGACCGCGCTCCCCGGGGTGCAGCTGCACCTCGAGGCGCCCGACGCGTCCGGTGCCGGCCGCCTCGTGATCGCCTCGCCGACCCTCGCCCTGGGCTATCTCACGGCCCACGGCGGCACCGACACGACGCCGTTCACGTCGGCCTCCGCGCCGAGCACCGGGTCCAGCACCGAGACCAGCACCAGGTCCAGCACCGCAACGAGCGCCGCGTCGAGCACCACCCAGCGCACCTTCACCACGTCAGACCTCGCCGAGCTGGGCGTGGACTGGACGCTGAGCGTGCTGGGCCGGGCCGATGACGTCATCAACACCGGCGGTCGCAAGGTGCTCCCGCAGGACGTGGAACGAGCCATCGAGCGCTCCCTCATGCTGCAGGGCCTGATCCGCACGAGCGTGGTCGTCGGGGTCGAGGACCCGGAGTGGGGCCAGCGTGTCGACGCCCTCGTCACCCTCGAGCCGGGGACCGATCCTGCCGAGGCGTCGGCTCTGGTCCGGGCCGCGCTGCGCACCAGCGAGGTGCCCGCGCACATGATCCCCAAGCGGGTCCATGTGGTCGAGGAGCTCCCGCTGCTGGGGATCGGCAAGGTGGACCGGGCCGCAGCCCGCCGCCTCGCCGCCGCGGGCTGAGCCTCCTCCTCGAGGCAGGGTGTGCGGTCCGCCACGGGGTCGGAACGCCCTCGGGCCGGAACGCGCCAGGGCCACCGCGTATCCTCGATGAGGCCGTGATCCGTCGGCCACGACCTGTCGAGGAGCACCATGGCCAGCCTGTCGCAGTGGGTGCAGGGCGCCCGACCCCGCACCCTCCCCGCCGCCTTCGCCCCGGTCGCCGCCGGCACCGGCGTCGCGATCTGGCAGCTGGCCCAGCAGCCCGGGGGTGTGGACTGGGCACTGGTCGTCCCGCGAGCGCTGCTCGCCCTCGCCGTGGCCCTGTGTCTGCAGATCGGCGTGAACTACGCCAACGACTACTCCGACGGCATCCGCGGCACCGACGACGACCGGGTGGGCCCCTTCCGCCTCACCGGATCCCGCGCCGCCGCCCCGAAGACCGTCAAGGCCGCCGCGATCGGCGCCCTGGCGGCCGGAGCACTGTTCGGCATCGTCCTCATCGCCCTCGCCCAGATCTGGCTGACTCTCCTCGTCGGGGCGGCCGCCGTCGCCGCCGCCTGGTTCTACACCGGCGGGAAGAAGCCCTACGGGTACCTGGGCCTCGGCGAGCTGTTCGTGTTCGTCTTCTTCGGCCTGGTCGCCGTCAACCTCACCGCCTACGCGATCACGCCCCACCCCAACTGGGTCGCTCTGCTCGCCTCGATCGCGATCGGTCTGCTGGCCGTGGCGATCATGCTGACCAACAACCTGCGCGACATCCCCACCGACTCGATCGCCGGCAAGCACACCCTCGCGGTGCGGCTCGGCGATCGCAGGACCCGTGCCCTGTTCGCGGTGACGCAGCTGGCACCGTTCGTGCTCATGGTGCCGGTGATGGTGGTGCAGTGGCCGGTGGTCGTGGTGCTGCTCGCCCTGCCGCTGGCGATCTCCCCGCTGCGCATCGTGCTGCGCGGCGCGGGTGGGCGCGACCTGATCCCGGTCCTCGGCGCCTCCGGGCGGCTCGAGCTGGTGTTCTCGCTGCTGCTGCTGCTCGGCCTGTGCCTGTGCCTGTGAGGGCTCAGCGTCCGTCGGCCGACGGGCTCGCCGGATCCTCGGCCGGGAGCTCGGGCAGCTGACCGGGGCCGGCAGGTGACGCCGTGGTCGAGCCGGACTCCTCGGTGACGTCGGTGCCATGGGCGCCGTCCGCCGCGGCGGCCTCGGCATCCAGGAACGAGTCCTCCGCCTCGGCATCTTCATCGACGTCATCGGCGTGACGCTCACGGCGCCTGTCGTCGGCGGCCTTCCAGCGCATCGCGGCGGCATCGCGCACCCGGTTGAGGAAGAGGATCGAGATCAGCATCGCGATCAGAGCGGCGAGCACGCCGGCGAGCATCACCCCGACGTCGAACAGGGTGAGCACCCACCAGATCCCGGCCCACAGGACCAGTCGGATGACGGCGAACAAGACCATTTCTCGCATGCTCCCAGAGTAGTTCGCCCGCCTGGGTGCTCACCCGCCCGGCGGGCTGCGATCGGTCGCCCCTGCCCGGCGCCGCGGGCCCGCTCGTCGAGCACTGCGGGTCCGCTCGTCGAGCTCCGCGCTCCGCCTCGCGCCTCGAGGCGCCGCCCGCACGCTGTGCTCACCCCTCTGCTCGCCCCCTCTGCCGCTGGGGTTCAGGTGGGGTCACTACACTCCGAGCATGCTCCGCGGTCTTGTCGCAGTCCTCTCCATCGCCCTCACCGTCTTCGCGCTCGCCGATTGCGTGCAGACGGAGGACGACAAGATCCGAGGGATCCCCAAATGGGCGTGGATCGTGCTGATCGTGCTGCTGCCCTGGGTGGGACCGATCACCTGGCTGGTCGTCGGCAAGGACCGCACCGGCCCGGCCCCGAAGCGCCCGCAGCGGCGCGGGCCGTCCGCCCCGGACGAGGACCCCGACTTCCTGCGCAAGCTCGACGAGGACATCCGCCGGGAGCGCCGGGAGCGCGGCCAGAACGGCTCGGGCGAGGGCCCGGCCGACCCGGACACGCCTCGCAGCTGAGCTCGCACGCCAGATCCTGTACGACGCACGCGGCCCCGTATGGACTTGAGTCCACACGGGGCCGCGTGCTGTTGGTGGGTGCTGCCTGCGCTGCTCAGAGACCCGAGTACGAGTGCAGGCCGTTGATGATCGTGTTGACGATCGTGTAGTTGAAGACCACGGCCAGGAAGCCCACGAGGGCGAGGCCGGCCGCACGGCTGCCGCGGAAGCCCCCGGTGGCGCGTGCGTGCAGGTAGGCCGCGTAGACCACCCAGATGATGAAGGTCCAGACCTCCTTGGGGTCCCAGCCCCAGTAGCGGCCCCAGGCATCGCGGCCCCAGATCGCCCCGAAGATCAGGGTGAAGGTCCAGCCCACGAAGGCCACCGAGTGGATCCGGAAGCTCAGCGCCTCCAGCACCGTGGAGCTGGGCAGCCGGTCCAGCACGTGGCCGAAACGACCCCAGTGCTCGGGGAACTGGTCGTCATCGGACACCCGCTCGACCAGTGCGCGCTCGTGGCGGGCCTGCAGCAGCTGCAGGGAGGCGACGACGGCGCCGAGGATCGACAGGGCCGTGGACATGATCGCGACGGAGATGTGGATGTAGAGCCAGTGGGAGTTCTGCAGGCTCGGGGTCAGCTCCGCGGCCGGCACGATCCACAGCGTCTGGGCCAGCAGCAGCACCAGCAGCACCGGCCCGATCACGAAGGTGCCCAGGATCCGCAGCTCGGCGCGCTTGATCGAGAAGATCAGGAAGGCCACCATCACCACGGCGGTGCTCGTCGTCGCGAACTCGTACATGTTCGTCCAGGGCACCCGCTGGGTGGCCGCCGCGCGCGTGGCCACGCCGAAGATGTGCAGGACCGTGGCCGCGACGGCGAGGATGAAGGCGAAGGTCTGCGCCGTCATCGAGCTCGAGCTCGCGGCAGATGACCGTGCGCCGGTCGCTCCGGCGTCCTCACCCGCACCCGCCGGGGCCGCTCCCGCGGCCGCGGCCGGGGAGTCGGTGCCTGCGGGCCCGGCCGTACCGGTCGCACCGGCCGCGCCGGCCGTCACGGACTGCTTCGCGCGGGCTGCCTCGTGCGCCTCGCGGGCGGCCAGTCGTTCGTCGCTGCGCTTCTGCGAGGTGGAGGCGAGATCGGCCGAGAAGCCGATCAGCGCGAGCACGTACAGCACGATCGTTACCACGATGGCGAGATTCGAGATCTCCGCCAGCTGCTGGTCAATCACTGTGCACTTCCTTCGTGGTGGTCATCGGTGGTGTCGTCGATCTGAACAGGGTCCGCGGGCGATGGTCCGGCGGGCCCGCCCGTCCCATCCTGCGCCTCGGAGAGCTTCGTGGCGAGTGCCCGCACGTCATCGGGCAGCGCCGGGTCGTCGCTCCGGGAGAGACCGGCGACCTCGAGCACGACGGTGCCGTCGGGCCCGGACCGGTCCCCGACCCGCACCCACAGGCGCCGGCGGGGCACGAACAGCGACAGGATCAAGCCGCCCACAGCGGTCAGGGCGCTCACGAGCACCCAGCGCTCGAAGGGGTCATGGGCGACATCGAACGCGGCGTAGCGCTTGACGCCGTCGAAGCTGATCGTGGTGCCGTCCGGGAGCTCGAAGATCTGACCGGGGGCGAGGCTGATCAGCACGGGCGTGCCGTCGTCCCCGGTGACCGGCGTCAGCGTGGAGACGTCGACCTCGTAGGCGTTCTGCGGGATGCCGGAGTCGAGGCCGAGATCGCCCTTGTGAACGGTGAGCGCGAGCTGGGGATCCGCGAGATCGGGGTAGATCGAGTGCGGGCCCTCCTCGTCGATGACGCCGGTGGGCAGGAAGAAGCCGACGACGGCGAGCTGGTCGGGTCGGGCGTCGGGCGCCTTGATCACGAGCTGGGAGGTGTATCCGACGTCGCCCATCGGCACGGTGATGACCGGGCCCTGGGCCACGACGTTGCCCTCCGGGTCCGTCACGGTGACGTCGGGCGCGTAGCCGTTGCCGAGCAGGTACATGGAGGTGCCGTCGACGTGCAGGGGCTTGTTGACCTGCAGCGTGCGCTGCTCCTGTTTCTCGCCCGGCGTCGTCACGTCGATGTCGGCCTCGAAGGACAGGGGCTGGCCCACCCGGCTCTCGTCGGCGCCCTCGAGCACGTACTCCGCCCGGAACTCGTCCAGCGTGAACTGGAAGGGGGAGAGCTCGGAGGTGTCGAACCAGGCCCCGGACTCGAAGGAGTCGTACTGGGTCAGCGAGTTGGTGAAGCCCTGACCCTCGATCACGGTGATCTGGCCGCGATAGCTCGTCAGCTGCCCGCCGGCGACGCAGATCAGCACCCCCACCAGAGCGATGTGGAACAGGAGGTTACCGCTCTCGCGCAGCAGCCCGCGCTCGGCGCTGACGGATCGTGATCCCGTCTCCTCGCGGACATCGGTGCGATAGCGCGAGCGCCGCAGCGACCGGCGCGCGGTCTCCAGCAGGGCGTCGGCGTCGGCTCCCGGGAGCTCGACGCGGGTGTAGCCGGTGAAGCGGGTCAGGCGCGACGGGGTGCGCGGGGGCTTCGCGCGCACCTGACGCAGGTGCACGCCCACCCGCGGGATGATGCAGCCGATCAGGGAGATGAACAGCAGCAGGTAGATGGCCGAGAACCACGGCGAGGAGAAGACCTCGAAGAAACCCAGCGTGTCCAGGAGCTTCCCCCAGCGGCCGTTCTCCTCGAGGAACTGGTCGGTCAGCGCGGGGTTCACGCTGCGCTGCGGGTACAGCGAGCCGGGCACGGCGGCGATCGCGAGCAGCATCAGCAGGATCAGTGCGGTCTGCATGCTGGTCAGCTGGCGCCACAGGAACAGGAGCGTTCCGCGCAGTCCGAGCGCCGGGGCGTTCACCCCCCGCGGTGGGCGCCGGGGACCGTCCTTGTCGCGCTTGCTGCTCCAGGTGTCGACGCTCGCGGAGTGCGGCGCGCTGTCGGAGTTCGGTGTCCTGCTCAGAGTCTCGTCCGTCCCATCGGAGGGGTGCGTGCGGTCTGCGTCGTCGGGGGCCATCACACGACCGTCTCGTAGGTCGCGATGAGGCCCTGCAGCTGGCTCATCCAGGTCGACCAGACGCCGGTCATGAGCAGCACACCGATCGCGATGAGCAGGGCGCCCGAGAGCAGCCCGATCGTGCGGCGGTGGGCCGAGAGCTTCTTGGACAACCCCAGGGCACGGTCGAAGAGGAGGGCGAACAGCACGAACGGGATGCCCAGGCCGAGCGAGTACGCGAGGGCCAGGATACCGCCGCGCAGCGCGGCGCCGGAGCCGCCGCCATCGAGCGACAGGGCCACGATCGCGGCGTAGGTGGGGCCGATGCAGGGCGTCCAGCTGAGCCCGAAGATCAGGCCCATCAGCGGCGCGCCGAGCAGTCCGGCGTCGGGGCGCTTGCTGGTCACGGGCCGATTGGACCCCAGGCCCGGGAAGACGCCCATGAAGACCAGGCCCATCAGCAGCACGATCGCACCGGCCACCCGGTTGATCCAGACGGCGTACTCCTGCAGAAGGAAGCCCAGGGCTCCGGCGAAGCCGCCGAGCACCATGAACACCACGGCGAAGCCGGCCACGAAGAGCAGGCTCCCGGCGAGCATCCGGCCCATTCCGGGCCGCTTGGCGCTGGGCCGCCGGCCCGCCGTGGCTCCGACGCCGGCGGTCACGGCGCTCTGGCCGGCCAGCCCGGAGACGTATCCGAGGTAGCCGGGGACCACCGGGAGCACGCACGGGGACAGGAAGGCCACGAGGCCCGCTGCCGCGGCGACGGCGACGGCGAGCAGGAGGGATCCGGACAGCGCTGTCGCCTGGAACGCGGCGCCCATGTCGGCAGTGATCATTCGGCCAGCACCCTGTCGATCATGGCGCGCAGGGTCGAGGGGTCGGCGCCGCCGGAGATGCGGGCGGCGACACGGCCCTCGCGGTCCAGCACGAGCGTGGAGGGCACGGCGTTCGGGGCGACCTGCCCGCGCAGCGCGTACATGATCTGTGCATCGGGGTCCGGCAGCGAGGGGTAGGTGATCCCGTAGTTCTCCTCGAAGGCCTTCGCGGGGCCTGCGGAGTCGCGCACGTTGACGCCGACGAACGAGACGCCCTGATCGGCGTAGTCCTCATGGATGGCCTGCAGGTCCGGGGCCTCCTTCCGGCACGGCGGGCAGGAGGCGTACCAGACGTTGACCACGAGCAGCTCGCCGCGCAGGTCCACGGAGGAGAAGTCCTCGTCCTCGAAGGTGGTGCCGGCGATCTCGAGCGGGTCGGTGCGCTCCGCGGCCGGGATCTCGGTGGTCACGCCGTCGCCGGAGACGTATCCGGAGTCGTAGCGGGAGCTGGTGTCGGAGCCGCAGGCGGCCAGGAGAAGCGCTGCCGGCAGTGTTCCGCCCAGGCCGAGCAGGCGACGGCGGGAGAGCCGCGCCGGGGTGTTCCTCGCGTTCACGTCAGCCTGCCTCCGGTGGCATCGACCGCCCCGGCGTAGAGCTCGGCCGCCGGTTCGGCGTAGCCGACGTCAGCCAGGTGGGGGCCGACGAAACGCAGGCTGGTCACCGAGCACAGCCCGCACTGCCGGCGACGGGGGTCATGGAACAGGGGCTTGCCCTCGGCGCTGCGGCGGGTCACCCAGATCGGCAGCTGGTGGAGCACCAGCACGGCCTCGTGGCCCTCGGCCGCGGCGCGCGCATCGTGCACGGCGGCGATCACGCGGGCCACCTGCTCGCGGTAGGGCTCCCCCCACGAGGGGCGCAGCGGATTGCGGAACCAGCGCCAGTTGCGCGGATCGCTGAGCTTCGCCTCGCCGTGCCCCATCCGGTGGCCCTCGAAGTGGTTCCCGGACTCGATGATCCGCGGGTCCGAGGTGACCTCGAGGCCGTGGGCGGCGGCGATGGGCGCCGCGGTCTGCTGCGCGCGCAGGAGGGGCGAGGAGCGCACCAGGGCGATGTCGGAGTCCGCCAGGTGGTCGGCGACCCGGCCGGCCATCTGCACTCCACGATCGCTCAGCCGGTAACCGGGCATGCGGCCGTACAGGATGCGATCGGGGTTGTGCACCTCGCCGTGGCGGACGAGGTGGACGGTGGTGGTGCTCACGAGTGCGCGGTCCTCCCTCAGGAGATCAGCAGGCTCGGCGGCGCCGAGGGGTTCTGCAGCCGATGGGGTCAGCCGCCACACGGTACCAACCCAACCTCCGGATCAGCTCTGAGGATCGGCCTCGACGTGAGGTGCCGGACTCCCCAGGCCGATCGGAGCGTCCTCGGGCACCGCGCGGCCCAGGATCCGACCCAGCTCGAGGAAGTCGTCATGGCCGACGACATCCAGCAGCAGCTCCCTCACCGAGCGCACATGCGTGGGGGCGGCCCGCTCCAGGAGCTCCCGGCCGGCGGCGGTCAGCTGCGCCTGCCGTCCGCGTCCGTCGCTCGAGCAGCGCACCCGCTCCACGATCCCGCGCTTCTCCATCCGGGAGATGGTGTGCGTCAGGCGCGACCGGGAGTGGACCACCCGATCCGCGAGCTCCGACATGCGCAGGAACTGGTCCGATGCCTCGGACAGGCGCACGAGGATCTCGTACTCCCCCAGCGTCAGGTCGATCTCCGCATCCGCCTGCAGCGCGTCGGAGAGCCGGTCGTTCAGCAGCGTGCTCGCGTAGAGGAAGCTGCGCCACGCCTTCTGCTCCGGCTGGCTCAGCCAGAGCCCCTCGGGCGTCGACACGGGGTTCTCCGTGGTCGCGTCGCCCTCACCGTCATCACTTGACTGTATGTCCTGCATCACTGTCTCCTTGGTCCTGAGCGGAAGTCCCTTGCATCGCTCTCGAGTATAGTTTATGTTTCAAGCAACAGCGTGGTGATCGACCGTCGATCACAGTCGCACCAGTCGACCTCAAGGAGACATCACATGAACGACCTCACCCCCGGCACCTGGACCCTCGACGCCAGCCACACCTCCGCGAGCTTCACCGTGCGTCACGCCGGCATCTCCAAGGCCCGCGGCCAGTTCACCGACGTCGACGGCGTCCTCGAGGTGGGCGAGGGCGGCCAGAACCTCTCCTTCCGCACCTCGCTGAAGACCGCCTCGGTCAACACCTCCAACACCGACCGTGACAACCACCTCCGCAGCGGCGACTTCTTCGACGCGGAGACCTTCCCGGAGATCACCTTCGTCTCCACCGAGGTCAAGGGCGACAAGCTCGTGGGCGATCTGACCATCCGTGACACCACGAAGCAGGTCGAGCTCGACTTCGCCTACGAGGGCTCCGCGACCGACCCCTTCGGCATCTACCGCGCGGGCTTCACCGGCGAGACCAAGATCTCCCGCAAGGACTTCGGCCTGACCTGGAACGCGGCCCTCGAAGCCGGTGGCGTGCTGGTCGCCGACGACGTCAAGATCTCCATCGAGGCGGAGTTCACGGCGCCCACCGCCGCCTGATCTCACCCTCCACTCCCCCGGGCGCCTGCACCGCGCCCCGGGGAACTGACGAGCCGTCCGCCGAGCGCGGGCGGCTCGTCGTCGTGTCCGCCCCTGCCCCTGCTTCTGCGTCTGCGTTCGTGCTGCGTGCACGATGCCCCACTTCCCGATCTCCGCGACCCCTGCCGGGGACTGCCGTCCCGCTAAGGTTCCTCTCATGACCAGCCAGCGCATCCCCACCCCCACGGACCCGGATGCCCGGGTCCTGTACCTGACCCGAGAGGGCTGCCATCTGTGCGACGACGCCCTGCCGGTGGTCCGGGCCGAGGCCGATCGCGTCGGCTCCACGGTCGAGGTGCGGGACATCGACGAGGACGAGGCGCTGCGCGAGGACTGGGACTACGACGTCCCCGTGGTCATCGTCGACGGCGCCGTCCACACCAAGTATCGCGTGGATGCCGAGCTGCTGCGGGCCGCTCTGGCGAAGCGCCCCTGGTGGCGCCGCCTCACCGGTCGCGCCTGACGAGCCGCCCTCGAGCCGCCCGTCAGGCGGAGACCCCACCCTTCCAGCGGAGACCCCGCCCGCCAGGCGTCGATCCCGCCCGTCAGCCGGCGACCCCGCCCGTCAGCCGGCGACTCCGCCCCGAACGTGCAACGGCCCCCACCTCGCGGTGGGGGCCGTTGCGCATCACACAGTGCTCACTTCTTGTTGCGGCGCTGGTGGCGGGTCTTGCGAAGCTGCTTGCGGTGCTTCTTCTTGGACATGCGCTTGCGTCGCTTCTTGACGACAGAACCCATAGGTTGCCTCTTGTTCTGCAGGCCAACGCCTGCGGGATGGTCCAGCTGATCAGGAGTGCGCGGCCCGCGAGGACTGCTCTGGAGCAGTCCAGCGATACTGCGCGGGCCCGACGCCACGGTCGACCAATCATTCTACACGGGACTTCTGGATCCTCATCCGCGAGCGAATGCGATATCCCTCGCAACGGAGTCCGCGCGCGAGAGCGTCTCCTCCACCTCGGCGACCACATGGGTCAGCGCGACCTCCCGCACCCGGCCCAGCAGCACTCCTCGTGCCCGGCGCCGGTACCAGGACGCGGTGACCGCGGCGAGGGCCCCGCCCAGGAGCCCGAGGAGGATCCCCACGGCGATCCCGAGCACGAGCAGCGCCGTGGGCAACGGGATGGGGATCCACAGCTCCTGGATCATCGGCATCGGCGGCGGCGGGATCTGGAAGAACACCAGGACGACGTTCAGAGCCAGCCACCCCAGCCCCACCACCCAGACGAGCATCGCCAGCCACTGGAGCACGTCGAGCACCGGCCACCACCAGGAGGTGCTCCGGGCCCGCAGATCGGCGCCGGCGACCGCCTGGTCGAGGGCGTCGGGGAGATCGTCCTCCCGGGACCGTGCGGCGTCGCGCACCGCGGACCGCCAGGCATCCCCACCGCCCTCCGAGGCGGCGTCGGCGAAGTGCCGGACCCCGCCGGAGGCGCGAGCCCGGGCGGCGGCGTCCGGCTCCGGCAGGGAGGTGCGCTCCACCTGCGCCCCGTCTCGCTCCTGACCGATGCCCAGACGTCGCAGCGGGTCGGGGCGCACCGTCCGCAGCCAGCGCAGCGGAGGCCAGCCCACCCGACCGGCGGCCCGGTGGCGGTAGGAGGCGCCCACGGCCTGGGCGACAGGTTCCACCCGGGCGGCCGCCGCGAGGTCCTCGACCAGGGCGTCGATCTCGCCGTCCTCCGCTGCGGCGGGGAGCCCTGACGGGTCCGCGGCCTGCTGCAGCAGCTCCGCCCCGCCGCGCACATCGGCGCGCTGGCGATCGGCGGCCGCCTCCCGGGTGTGGGCGAGGGAGATGAGGTGCCAGCGCAGCTCCTCGACCCCTTCACCGGTGGTGGCGGAGGTCGCGAAGACCGGCGCCTGGTCGAGTCCGTCGGCCCGCGCGATGGACTCCAGGGACTCGAGCACCCCCGCGCGCTCGTCCTCCCGGATCCGATCGATCTGGTTGAGCACCAGCAGGGTGACGGCGTCATGGCCGGCGAAGGGCTGCACGAACTCCTGGTGGAGCACCGCATCGGCGTACTTCTGCGGGTCGGTGACCCACACGATCACGTCGACCATGCCGGTCATGCGTTCGGCGATCTCACGGTTCGCGCTCTCGACGGAGTCGAGGTCCGGCAGGTCCAGCAGCACGATGCCGGGCGGGGCCGCCGGCTCCGAGCGCCGGGCGCGGCGGCCGCTCGCCGTCGGGACGGCCGCGGTCTCGAGGGCTGCCCCGGTGCCCTCGAGGGCGTGGCGGTCCTCCACCTCCAGCCAGTCCAGCAGGGCGTCGCTGCCGGTCGCCCCGAGCACGGCGGCGACCGGTCTCGACGTGGTGGGCCGTCGCACCGCGGCCTGGGTGATATCGACCCCGACCAGGGCGTTGACCAAGGAGGACTTCCCCGAGCCGGTGGCTCCGAACAGGCCGATCACCGTGTGCTCGGCGGAGAGCGCACGCCGCCGGTCGATCCGCGAGAGCAGGTCGCGGACCTCGTCCACGTCATGGCTCGGGGCGACGCCGTCCAGGCCGTCTGCCGCGCGATCCAGCGCCTCGATCCGCTCGGCCAGCGGGGCCGTGCCGGCGCCGGAGCGCTTCGAACGGGTCAGCAGCGGGCTCATGAGTCCTCCCGGATCTCTCGGGCGAGCTGGTCCAGGGCGTCGGCATCGGCGACGAGGTCCTGCGAGTTCGTGGTCCCCCCGAGGGCGTCGAGCCGGTCCAGGAAGGGCCTGGAGCGTTCCGAGACCAGGGCGTCGAGGCGTTCGGTGAGGCGCTCACGGGCCACCCGCGCCATCCGGCGCACCGCCTCGTCCCCGAAGATGGTCTCCAGCAGCTTCTGGCCGACGACCGCGGTCGCCGCGCCCGCTCCGACCTCGAGGCCGGTGGGGACGAAGGCGGTGGAGGCGAAGACGACGACCATGAGCGCCACGCCGACGGCGTTCACGCCGAGGGAGAGCAGGCGGGCCTTGGTGCGACGGTCCGCGCCCTCCTGGCGCACGAGGTCGAGCACATCGCCCTGCCAGGCACGGATCGCGGCGGAGACGTCCTCGCGGTAGCCCTCGGGGATCCGGGAGAGGTCCTCGCCCTCGGCGAGCACGCGCCCGGCGGGGGCGGCGCGCCAGGCGGCCTCGGCCCGTTCGGCGCCGCGCGCGGTCTCGTCGATCACGACGTGCACGAGGCCGGTGCCGAGGGCCTGCTCGGCGGCGACCGAGGGGGCGGGCTTGCCGCTGATCGCGAGTCCCACCCGATCGCGGACCCTGGTGAACAGGCCCTCGACGCTGCGGAAGAACTCGCCCGTGCCGACCACGTCCTGCCAGCGGGCGAGCACCTCGCCGCGCAGCAGGGAGCCGTCGCCGAGGGCGTCGTCGATCCGTTCGCGGGAGCCGGAGAAGGCGGCGATCGCCTCCTCCCGCAGCCGCTGGCGCTCGGCCTCCTGGCTCTGCGCATGCTCGGCGATGCTGCGGGTGGAGCCGGCCAGCCCGGAGACGGCACCGGCGAGGGTGCGGCGGGCGATCCGGCTGCGGCCGTCGGCGTCCGCCGCGAGGTGATCGAAATGCTCCTGGAGCTCGGAGATCGCGGCCGGGGGCAGCATCCCGGAGGCGTCGAGCTCCGTCTCGGCCACCAGGAACAGCCTGGTGACCTCGATGCCGTTGCGCTCGAGCATGGCGCGCAGGTCCTCGGCGAGCTCCTCGGAGACGCCCTCGCGATCGGGGATGCGGTTCATGACCACGTCGACGGTGACATCGCGCTCGGCGGCGGTGCGCAGCACGTCCCACGGCACGGCGTCCGCATAGCGGTTCGCGGTGGTCACGAACAGCCAGAGATCTGCGGCGCGCAGCAGCTGCCGGGCCAGCTCCCGGTTGCCCGTCGCCACCGAGTCGATGTCCGGGGCGTCGAGCAGGGCCAGGCCCTGGGGGATGCGCTCCTCGGCGTGGAGCTCGAGGCTCGTCGCGGGGTCGACGTCCCCCGTGGTGTCGCCGGCGTGGGGTGCCTCGGCGTCGCGCGCGGCGCCGACGTGGACCCGGGCGAGCCCGGGCAGGATGCGGCTGCCGGCGAACCAGGCCTCGTCCGCAGGATGGTGCAGCAGCACGGGCCGACGGGTCGTGGGCCGGATCGCGCCGGAGCGGCTCACCATCTCGCCCACCAGGGCGTTGACCAGGGTGGACTTCCCGGCACCCGTGGAGCCTCCGATGACCACGAGCAGCGGGGCGTCGAGCGACTCCAGACGCGGGACGACATGGTCCCCGAGCTGCGAGAGCGCCGCGCCCACCTCGTCACGGGCCTGCTGCGCGCCGTCCACCGGGAGCGGAAGCTCCACCGCGCGCAGATGCTCGGCGAAGGTGTCGAGCACTCCTGTCGACAGTGACGTCATGGTTCCCCCGAAAGTTCTGATGTTCAGCCCGGACTCGCGCCGCCCGGGCCCTATTGTCTCAGGGCCGGTCCGGGCGCGGGCGCGGACCGGCATCCCCGTCCTCAGTCGAGGAACGGGTCCAGCCCCCATTCGGGGAAGGCGACCCGGCGGGCGGCCTGGACCGCTCGGTCGAGGTCGTCCTCGGGATCGAAGCCGTTCTCCCAGCTGCGCGCCGCGAGCGGCCGGCCGTCCCCGTAGGTCCGGATCGCAGGTTCGGGCGAGAGCCCGTGCTCGGCGCGGGCGCGGGCCTCGGCCTCGCGGTAGGCCTTGGGCAGCGGGGTCTGCGGGTCGATCGCCTCGCCGGTGGCGACGGCGAGCAGCTGTGCCCAGGAGCGCGGCACCACGTCGATCACGGCATAGCCGCCCCCGCCGAGGGCCAGCCAGCGGCCGTCGCACACCTCATCGGCCAGATCCCGCAGCATGACCATCACCTCGCGGTGCGCCTCGAGGGAGACGGAGAAATCGGCGAGCGGATCCACGCGATGCGTATCGGCGCCGTGCTGGGTGACCAGCAAGGTCGGCTTCACGGCCCTCACCAGGGCGGGGACGACGGCGCGGAGGGCCCGTACCCAGCCGTCGGCGGTGGTGCGCGGAGGCAGCGGCACGTTGATCGCGGAGCCCTGGGCGCCCGCTCCCCCGGTGTCCTGCACGAAGCCGGTGCCCGGGAACAGCCGTTCGCCGGTCTCGTGCACGGACAGGGTGATCGCACGGGGCTCGTCCCACAGCGCCAGCTCGACGCCGTCGCCGTGGTGCACATCGGTGTCGATGTACATCACGCGCTCCTCCCCCTGCGCAAGGGCATGACGGATCGCGACCGCGGCGTCGTTGTAGACGCAGAACCCCGAGGCGCTGGCCGGGCGGGCGTGGTGCATCCCCCCAGCGATGTTCACGGCTCGCCGCACCGTGCCGGCGCGGATCGCGTCGACCGCGGCGAGGGAGCCTCCGACGATGCGCGAGGAGGCGGTGTGCATGCCGGGGAAGGGGGGAACATCCTCTCCGCCGATCCCGAAGCGGATCAGGTGCTCGGCGTCCCCGCCGTCCAGAGGTTCCGACGCCCGGCGCACCGCGGCGAGATAGTCCTCATCGTGCACGGTGCCGAGCTGCTCGTCGGAGGCGACGTACGGGGCGATGGTGCGCACTCCAGGACGGTCCAGGATCCCGGAGGCCCGGGCCAGCTCGCGGGTCAGGGTCAGTCGCACCGGCGACATCGGGTGGTACGGGCCGAAGTCGTACTCGCACAGGTCGTCGGACCAGACGATCCCGCACTCACCGGGCACGCCGGTCTCGTCGACCGCGGCGGCGGGAACAGGGGCGGGAGAGTCGTCGGGCATGGGTCGAAGCGTACCCAGAGCCGCGTCGCACCGCTCGGAGCTCCGCCCCGATGGCCGCGCACGACAGATCCTGGCAACCGTGCCACGGCCCGACGGTCGTAGACTTCCGCGGACGCGGCCGCTGGTCGCCACACGACGGAGGGCCGGAGATGATCGATCGCGAGGCGAAGGCCGAGAGGCGCCGGGCGCTGCCCTCGCAGCGCCGTCCGGCACCGCCGAGCTGGCGGCTGCATCTTGCGTCGCTGACCAAGATCACCCCGGCCCGGCTCACCCTCGGGGTGTTCAGCCTGATGATCGCCCTGTTCACGGCGCTGCTCTCGCTGCCGGCCGCCACCACCTCCGGCCAGCGCACCGATCTCGTCGATGCGCTGTTCACCGCGGTCTCGGCGATCTGTGTGACCGGACTGGTGACGGTGGAGACCGCCACGCACTGGTCGACGTTCGGGCTGACCGTCCTCATGATCGCGATGAAGATGGGCGGCCTGGGCCTGCTCACGCTCGCCTCCCTGCTGAGCATGTCGGTGATGCACCGGCTCGGGCTCGCCCAGCGCATGATGACCGCCAACGAGACCAAGGCGGAGCGCCTCGCCGAGGTGGGTGGGGTGCTGCGAATCATCCTCATCACCTCCACCGCCTTCGAGGCGGCGACCTTCGTGGCCCTGACCCCGTACATGTTCTTCACCGAGCACGGCATCGGCGAGTCGATCTTCCTGGGCCTGTTCTACGCGATCAGCGCGTTCAACAACGCCGGTTTCGTTCCCGAGGCCCAGGGGGTCGAGCAGTACCTCGGCGACCCGTTCTTCTCCATCCCGATCGCCCTCGCGGTGTTCGTCGGCTCGCTCGGCTTCCCCGTGATCCTCGTGGTGGTCAAGAAGCTGCGCACCCCGCGCCGTTGGAGCCTGCACGCCAAGCTCACCCTCACCACCACCGGTCTGCTGCTGGTGCTCGCCTGGTTCGGCTACCTGGTCCTGGAGTGGACGAACGCCGCCACGCTCGGAGGCCAGCCCGTCCACACGAAGCTCCTGGCGGCCGGCTTCGCCGCCGTCATGCCCCGATCCGGGGGCTTCGCCACGCTCGACGTGGGGCTGCTGACCCCCGAGACGCGCCTGCTGACCGACGTCCTGATGTTCATCGGCGGCGGCTCGGGATCCACCAGCGGCGGCATCCGCGTGACCACCTTCGCCCTGCTCATGCTCTCGATCTGGGCGGAGATCCGCGGCAATCCGGACGTCGAGGTCTTCGGCCGACGGATCCCCCACGAGACCATCCGTCAGGCCATCGGCGTGCTGGTCATGAGTGCGACCGTGGTGCTGCTGGCGGTGTTCCTGCTGCTGCGGATGACCAGCTTCTCGCTGGACCAGCTGATGTTCGAGGTGCTCTCCGCCTTCGGCACCGTGGGGCTGTCCACCGGGATCACCGCGCATCTGCCCACGGAGGGGAAATGGGTGATCGCCGCGTGCATGTACAGCGGGCGCCTGGGGCCGATGACTCTCGGAGCGGCTCTCGCCCTGCGCCATCGCACCCGCATGATCCAGCTCCCGCGCGAACGCCCCATCGTCGGCTGATCCAGGCTCCCACCGGCCCGGCGCGACCGTAGACTGTGCCCGCCCGGCCCGCGGATCCCCGCGTGACCCGCCGGGACGGAGGAGGAGAGATGCCACGCGGTGCGCGCGACGAAGGGGTGCTCGTCATCGGTCTGGGCCGATTCGGTGCCTCGATCGCTCTGACGCTGGAGAAGCTGGGCACCGAGGTGCTCGCGATCGACACCAACGAGGAGCTGGTCCAGAAGTACTCCGGCCAGCTCACCCATGTGGTGCGGGCCGATGCCACCCAGCCCGAGGTGCTCGACCAGGTCGGCGGCGGCGACTTCTCCCTCGCCGTGGTGGGCGTGGGCACCTCCATCGAGGCCAGCGTGCTGATCGCCGCGAATCTCGTCGATTTCGGGAAGCCGGTGATCTGGGCGAAGGCCATCTCCGCCGCGCACGGGCGGATCCTGCAGCGTATCGGGTGCCATCACGTGGTCTATCCCGAGGCCGATGCCGGCAAGCGTGTCGCGCACCTGGTCAACGGCCGGCTGATGGACTTCATCGAGTTCGACGACGGCTTCGCGATCGTCAAGATGCGGCCGCCGCGCGAGGTGCAGGGCAAGACGCTCGCCGAGTCCGACATCCGCGCGAAGTTCGGGGTCACCGTCGTGGGCGTGAAGTCACCGGGCAAGGACTTCACCTATGCCGTGCCGGAGACCATGGTCGCCGCGCACGATCTGGTGATCGTCTCGGGCCACACCCATCTGATCGAGAAGTTCTCCAACCGCCCCTGACGGCAACGGCGACGACGACAGGCACGGGAGCGGCCGACGATGATCCGCCGGCCGGGCCCTCAGCCCTTGCTCATCTCCCGCGACGTCTCGGCGGCGGCGGCCATCGCGGCGGCGACGCCGGAGCGCACACCCTCCCGTTCGAGGGCCGCGAGGCCCTGCACCGTGGTGCCGCCCGGGCTGGAGACGCCGTTCTTCGCGACGGCCGCGTGCATCCCGCTCTCCAGCAGCATGGTCGCGGCGCCGCGCACGGTCTGCTGCACCAGGGAGTCGGCCAGATCCCGCTTCAGCCCCAGGCGCACGGCCTCATCGGTCATGGCCTCGATGATCGCGAACACGAACGCCGAGAGGGAGCCCGCGGCGCCGATGAAGGCGTGCACCTGCTCCTCGGTGATGTCGACGACGACTCCCGCGCGGGAGAACAGGGCGCGGACGAGCTCGTGCTGCTGATCGGTCACGGCGCTGCCGCGCATCAGGCCCACGGCCCCCTCCCCCACGGAGATCGGGGTGTTGGGCATCGCACGGAAAACGACGGCACCGTCCGGCAGCGCCGCCTCGATCCGGTCCAGGGTGGTGCCGGCGGCGAGTGAGATCACGAGGGCGCCCTCGGGCAGCTGGTCGCCGATCTCGGCCGCCAGGTCGAGGATCTGGTAGGGCTTCACCCCGAGCACGACCACGTCGGCCCCCTCGAGCGCCTCGGCGCGTGTCGCGGAGCTCGCTCCGAGCTCCTGGGCCGCGCGGTCGCTGCTGGCCGCGGTGGAGTTCGTGATCTGCAGATCCTCGCTGCGCACCCCGGCCGCGAGGAAGCTGCGGACCACGGGCCCGCCCATGTTGCCGGCCCCGATGACGGCGACGCGCACTCCGGCGACGTCGGGGGCAGAGGGACGTGCAGCGTCCTGCGCTGTGTCCTGCGCGGTGGCGGTGGAGGGGGTCTGCGGCGTGGAGTCGTTCATGCCGCCCAGCGTACGGCCCACCCGGTCGGGACGAGAGATGGGGCCCGGAGGCCGATCAGGCGGTCGTGGCCGGCCGGGCGATCTTTCGGCCCTCGACGAGGACCAGCAGCTGGACGGCGAGCACCCCGAGAACGGCGATGCCCAGCAGCAGCGGCCAGTCGCTCGCAGGGGCGCTCAGCGCGCCGGAGCTCTCCTGCCAGGGCCAGAGACTGCGCAGCGCGCCCACCATGACCCCGGCGAGCACCACCATGGTGCCGCGGTGGTGGCGGGTCAGCAGGCGGCGCATGAGCTTCACGATCACGACGAGACCCACGCAGGCCCACAGTCCGAACCAGGCGATGTAGCCGAGGTCGCGCTCGTCGACGGCCTGCAGGGTGGGCTGGTAGAGCCCGAGGCTGAGGAGGATGAAGGACCCGGACATCCCCGGCAGCACGAGGGCGCAGATCGCGATCGCCGCGGCCGGGGCGATGATCCACGGGCTCGGCTCGAGGGCCGAGGTGGGCAGGGAGGTGATCGCCAGCCCGGCGGCCGCGCCGAGGGCGAAGCGCCACAGCTCGGGGACGCGCCAGGACCCGTCGGACAGACGGATCGGGACGAGCACCGAGCCGAGCACGAGACCGAGGAACAGGGCGCGCATGGTCTGCGGATGGGTCTCGACCAGGCGGGCGACGGGGCCGGCGACGGTGAGCACCGCGGTGCCCATCCCGATCACCAGCGGAATCACGAGGATCCAGGGGATCGCGCCGAGGTGCTCACGCAGCCCCGCCCGACGATCCGGGCCCAGCAGAAGTCGTGCCATCGCGCGGGTGAGGTGGTGACCGGCGTCGATCAGCTCGTCGTAGATGCCGGTGACCAGCGCGACGGTGCCTCCACTGACTCCGGGAACCGTCTCGACCACCCCGATGAGGGCGCCGCGCAGCAGGTTCCCCAGCGGGTTGCGGTGACGCGGCAGGGCAAGGGGCTCCGCCGGTTCCGCCGCGTGGGCCCCCGGCGTGCGGGTTTCCGTGACGCGGGGCTCCGATGCGGTCCCGGCGGGGTGATCCGGTGTGCGGTCGGGTGCGACGTTCGGGGAGGCATCCGTCATGGTGGACAGCCTACGAACCCACCGGCAGAACACCTCTAGGATCACGGCCATGAGTGGTCGCCTTCACCTGCTGTACGGACTGTCCGGCTCCGGGAAGTCCACGCTGGCCCGGCAGCTCCAGAAGCAGAGCCCGGCGGTGCGCTTCACCCTCGACGAATGGATGCTGCGCCTGCACCCGGAGCTCTCGATCGACGACCCTGCCTACGGTGACCGCGCAGAGGTGGTGCAGGAGCTGATCTGGTCCATCGCCGAGCAGACGCTGCGCTCGGAGGTGGATGCCGTGCTGGACTGGAACTCCTGGTCGCGTGCCCGTCGGGCCTGGGCCCGGGAGCGCGCGGGGACCGTGGGTGCGGAGGTCGTGCTGCATCGGCTGTCGACCTCCCTCGAGGAGTCGACCCGGCGCGCGCAGCTCCGGGAGGAGTCACAGGCCTCGTTCGCCCATCGCATCAACCTCGAGGGGAACCAGCACCTCACTGGGCTCCTCGAGGAGCCGACCGCCGACGAGGGCCTCACGATCCTCGAGCACTGAGCATTGCCTGGACGGCCCCCATTCCCGCGGGACATTCAGCGTCCGCGACCCCAGTGCGGAGGCACATCGCCGGCGATGCGGGCGTCGTTGGACTCGTCGGTGCCGGGTTCCGGGGCATCCTCCGCGACCCGGTTCGGCAGGACCGGCCGACGCTCCTTCGAGGTCGCCGGCCGCTCGGCCGGGCTCTCGTCGTCCCAGGGGAACGGTTTGCCGGTCACCGAGGAGATCACGACCCGCCTGCTGGACCCGGAACCGGAGGCGCGCCGGGAATCAGCGCCCCGCGGGGCCTCCGGCGTCTCCGCGCTCCCGGCGCCCTGCTCGGTCACTGCCGCTCCTGGTAACGGCGGATCGCGCTCGAGACCGAGACGTCCAGCAGCACGGAGCGCTGCTCGAAGCCGAGGAAGCTGCGCACCTCGGTGGCCAGGTGCTCCTCGAGGCGAGCACGGCCGTCGGAGCAGATGTACTCCACGATCGCGTCGAAGTCCTCGCTCGAGTAGAACGAGAGCTGGTGGCCGGCAGGGATCTGCGGGCGCGGCAGGCGGTGCCGCACGGTCCCGACGCCCTTCGGGGACTCGGAGAGCTCCTCGGACTGGACCAGGCGCAGTGCCCGCTCGACAGCCCGGCGGATCCGCTCGGCCTCGCCGTCGGGGTCGATGAACAGTGCCCAGGACCAGACTCGTTCGGTCGCCCAGCCGGCCGCCTCGAGCCGCTCGGCCCGCAGACGGTCACGCTCGCGCTGGCTGGCGGTGCCCACATAGCGGGCGCCGTCGGTGTCGACCGCGACCAGGAGCCTGCCCGGCATATCCGGGTGGCCGAGAGCGAGCTCGATGCGGTCGGAGGAGAGCCCGAAGTCGCTCTCCACGAGCAGCCCGAGCCGCCACAGCCGGTCGGCGAGATCGCGCACCAGGGCGTCGGTCTCCAGCTGGCGCGGGGCGACGGGCTCCGGGATCTCGTCGGCAGGAACGCTCTCGGCATCGGGCAGGTTCTCATCGCCTGCCGGGTTCTCAGCGTCCGACGGGCTCTCGCCCTCCCTCGCGCTCTCACCGTTCGCCACCTGGTGGGATCCGGATCCTGACCCAACGCGCTCGGGGTCCTCGACGGGCGTCTCCGCAGCAGGGTCTGCACTGTCCGGGGAGTCGGCGGACTTGCGGGCCATGGCCGCAGCGATGGCCGCGTCCAGGTCCTCGTCGGAAAGGTCCGACGTGGTGTCCTGCGTCGGTGCAGAGCCGTCGGCGGAAGCGAGGGAGCCGTCAGCGGAAGGGTTGGAGCCATCAGCAGGAGCGGCGGCTCCTGTCCGTGTGGCGTCGACCGTCGGGGCCGTGGCTGCGGGCGACTGTCTGGGCTGCTCGGGCTCGGGCGGGTCGATCGGGTCCTCGCGGCCGGTCAGCGCAGCGACGTGCGGGACGACGGCGACGTCGGCTCCCCCG
The DNA here is from genome assembly GCF_039526165.1 of Brachybacterium tyrofermentans. Taxonomy (NCBI): domain Bacteria; kingdom Bacillati; phylum Actinomycetota; class Actinomycetes; order Micrococcales; family Dermabacteraceae; genus Brachybacterium; species Brachybacterium tyrofermentans. The sequence goes on along the minus strand of NZ_BAAAIR010000048.1, from coordinate 9,934 downwards.
CGCAGCACCCAGAACATGGCGCGGAGATCGCGTGCCCCTTCGCTGCGCAGACGGGCGTGGTCGAGGTCCTGCACGTCGATCGAGGACACCACGGTGGTGCGTCCGCGTGCCCGGGTGATCACGGTGGCGAGCGCCTTGCGGCCGCCGGCCTCGGAGAGCGGGCCGAAGCGGTGCAGGAGGCGTCCGTGTGGGGTCTTCCCGAAGCCGACGGAGACGATGATGTCGTCGCGCACCATCGAGGTGGCCTGCGCCGCCGGGAGCACGGTGAAGACCTCGCGGGCGGCGGGATCGAAGTAGTCCCGCAGCGCCGGGATCACGGAGACGGTGTTCATGATCCGCTCCATGAGCCGGCGTGCGTGCTCCTCCGTGAAGGTGAGCACGGCGAGAGAGCGCTCGGGCCGGGTACGGGCATGCTCGATGACGAGATCCGTCACGCGGCGCAGCTCCGCCTCGGTGCTCTCCACGTACTCCATGCCCTCGGTGACCGGGCCGCGGCCGTTCTCGACCACGATCAGCCGGTCCTGCTCGGGCACGACCGGGCTGGGCACTGCGGCGACCTCGCCCACCAGGGCCCGGCGCTGCGCGAAGCCGCGCAGTCCCTCGGTCGCGTGGTGCGCATCGCGCAGCAGCTCGATATGGGGCGCGATCCGCAGCATGTCGTCGAGCAGGCTCGGAGCGGCATCCCCGCCGTACTCGAGGGGGTCGCCGACCACGACGGTCTGCTCGGCGCGCACGATCGACGGCAGTGCGGCGGCGGTGGGCAGACGCCCGCCGTCGGCCACGATGAGCACGTCGAAGTGGCGTCCGCGCGGGAGCACCTGGGCGACCAGGTACGGGGAGGCGAGCCAGGTGGGGCGGGCCGCGAAGAGGATGTCCTCGTACTTCGCGGCGAGGTCCCGGATCGACACGGTCGAGGACCGGGCGAGCTCGGCGATCGCGGCGCGGGAGGTGTCCGGGTAGGACTTCATGGTCCGCACCCGGTTCTCGTCGGCCGCGGCATGCACGCGGGCCGATGCCCCCGCGAGGTCCTCGTGGTCCAGTCGGCGGAAGCGTTCGGCGACCTCCGACAGCGAGGTCCCGTCGTACTGGGAGATCGTGGGCTCGGCGCCGGCGATCAGCTCCAGGACGCTGCCCCACCAGCACAGCTCGAGCTCCGCGCCGACCTGCTCGGTCGGGACGCGGCGGGTGCGGAGGTCCTCCACGAGGTCCCCCAGCCCGTCGAAGCTGAGCCGACGCAGCAGCTCGGTGCGGCGCGGCAGGCTCTCCAGGTCGGCGCGGTCCGCGGCGAGGGCCTCGACCCGACGCTCGAGCTCGTCGAGGTCGGTCCGGGCCAGATCCGATCCCGTGGCGGTGCCGTCCAGCAGGACGGCCAGCTCGTCGAGGGTCTTCTGGGTGCGCTCGGCGATGCGGTGCGCCCGGTCCAGATCGGCCGGCAGCACCGGGGTCGACGGGGTGGCTGCGGGCGCTGAACCGGAAGCTGAGCCGGATGCTGAGCCGGCGGTGTCCGCCGAGGCAGCTGTGCTCGTGTCGGCAGCGGCCTCCGGCACGGCAGTGGTCCCCAGCTCAGCGGCGACACCCGGCTCGGCCGCGGTCCCGGGCTCGACGGCCGTCCCGGCCTCGGCAGTCGTCCCGGGCTCGGCAGCGCCGTCGGACATCGGGGAGATCCCGGCCGCGGCGGCGGGTGCGACGGGGGTCTCTGCCACCCGATGCCACTCGTCGGCGACACGGCGCGCTTCGCTGAGGTCCCGGTACAGGTCCGGGGACAGCGCCGCCGGGCGCTGCAGGGACGCGGCGTCCTTCCGCAGCCGACGACGCAGGCCGAAGCCCATCGTCACGCCGTGCTCGAGGCGCCAGGCCTTGTCGGCGGTGGCGGCGACGAGATCCGGCAGCGGGGCCCGGAACACGGCGGGCTGGAAGGTGCCCAGCAGGGCCCGCACCCGGTCGAGCAGGCCGAGCCGCTCCGTGAGCTGCTGGAGCGTGGCGGGCGCCGCCAGCCCGAGGTCGTCACCGGTCTGGGTCGTGACCTCGCGAAGCTTCGGCAGGATCTCCTCGCGGAGGTGGTCCACGAGCTCCTCGGCGCGGGCGGCCTGGGTGTCGGAGCTGATGGGGGCTCCGTACCAGGCGGTCTCCTCGGGGCCGGTGGTGAGCACGCCCACCTCGGCGGCCTCTCGCAGGGCGTCCGAGTACCGGTCCCGGTCGTCGCCGATCATCTGGGCGGCGACATCCGCACGGAGCCGCACCTGGGTTCGGGGTGAGGGGCGCAGACGGGTCAGAGCGGCGAGCGCGGAGATCGCGTCGTGCGCGGAGGCGTTCCAGGGCTGCTGGAGGCGGTGCATCGCCTCGACGTGGCCCACGAGGATGTCCCGCATCTCCGCGAGCTCCGCCGGCGGGGCGTCCTCGGGGCCCAGCGCATGGGACCCGGCGCGGCGCAGGCTGCGCAGCAGGGCCGCGGAGGCGTTGCGCTGCAGCGACGGGTCCGGGGAGAGGTCGAAGACGAGCTCCTCGAGGCCTCGGCGCTGCGCGGTCGCGACGAGCTGGGCCAGGTTCCGACGGCGCTGGGAGACGATCAGCACGCTGCGGCCGCGGGCGTTGAGCTCCTCGGCGAGGTCCACGACGAGATCGAGGCTGCCGTTGCCCGGGGGCGCCGCGACCGCGAGATCCTGACCGGCGAGCACCCGGGCGAGCACGGCGCGATGATCGGGATCGACCGCGGCGACCAGCTCGTGCTCGGGGACCTCGGGGACCTCCTGGTCCGCGTCGTCGCTGCGCACGACGGCCTGAGCCTCGGCGTCCCCGGCGAGGGCGGCGACCAGGGGCGAGGACACCCAGTCGGGCCGGTCGGCCGCGAGGTCCTCGCCGACGGAACCGGCGGCGTCCATGAGGTTGCCGACCACCAGGGCGTGGGTGATGCGGAACCCGGGCAGGGGCTGCCCCAGGGAGCGGAAGGCGTCGAGCACAGGATTGGGGTCGAACCCGTGGGAGCCGTCGGTGGTGGCCAGCAGGGCGCGGGCGTCGACGGCGACACCGGCCTCGCGCAGGGAACGCAGCAGCACCGGATTCAGATCCGCGGTCGTATCGACCTCGAGGTCGACGTCCTCGCGGGCGTTGCCGCGCAGGCTCAGGGTGATCGGACGCACCAGCACGGGGGCATGGATCGGCTCGGAGCCGTCCTCGGGGAACCAGGTGGCCTCACCGATCCCGAGATGGCAGGTGGTCAGCCCGATCTCCTCGGCATGCCGCTCGGCGATCTCGCGGATGGTCCGGGCATGGGCTCTCGCGTCGGCCAGGGCGCCGACCTCGCGGACCAGGGACGACAGGCGCGTCGGACCATGGCCGGCGAGCAGCTGGGCGAGCCCGGAAGGATGGGAGTGCGTGAGCTCGAGGACGGTCGAGCCGGCCCGGATCTGGGTGAGGAAGGACGGCGCGGTGACCCCGCCGGTGATCTGCTGGGCCCAGCTGTCCAGGGCGTCGGCGACCAGGTCCTCGCGGCTGAGCGGGCGGTGCTCGCGAGGCTCGGAGGGGAGGTCGTCCTCGTCCTGCTCGGGGGCGATCCCGGCGCCGACTTCGTCGAGATGAGGTTCGACGACCAGGTCGTAACGGCTCGTGCTCGGGGCGTCCGTCGCGCTCTCCGCAGCGGTTCCAGCGCCCTCGGCGCGGTCGCCGTGAAGGCGCCCGTCCGCCTCGTCCTCGGCCGCCTGCGCGGAGGTGCTCGCAGAGGCCCGACTCTCACGGGCCAGGTTCGACAGGGCGTCGTCGCGACGGCCCGCACCCTCGGCCGTGCTGGCAGGGCGCTTCTTGCCGCGCAGGAGATTCCACATAGTGCATCACGCTACCGGGAGGCGGGCATCTGCTCGCGCAGGCGTGCCGTGGCCGCCCGGGAGTCCTGGGCGTGCCTGCTCACACCTCCTCCTCACACCTCGTGCAGACGCACCGAGGTCTCCTCGAGATGAGCCCGCAGATCATCCGGGACCGGACCGGCGATGATGAGGTCGGTGAGGACCGAGACCGGGCAGATCCCGGCGAGGGCGCGGTGGCCGACCTTGTCCGCCGTCGCCAGACCGACCACGCGGCGGGAATGCCCGATCATGATGCGCGTGACACCGGCCTCGGCATCGGAGTTGCAGGTGAGCCCGGCGTGGATATCGAGGCCGACGGTGCCCACGAACATCGTGTCCAGCCAGAGGTCGCGCATCGTCGCCGTGGCGAGAGGGCCGGTGAGCTCGAAGGAGTACGGCTCGGCGACGCCGCCGAGCACGACCGTGCGCACCGAGGGCCGCAGCACGGCCTCCGTCGCGATGTTCAGCGCGGCGCAGACCACGGTGAGCCCCGGGGTCCCGTCCCGGGAGTCGATGTCCGGCCGGGCCACGGCACGCCGTGCGGTGGAGGTGGTGGTACGCCCCCCGTTGAAGCCGATGATCTGTCCGGGCTCGACCAGGCTCGCGGCGCGGCCCGCGACGCGTTCCCGCTGCGCCGAGCCCTCGTCGGTCGTGCGCGGCACCGTGGCCAGGGAATAGGCGACGTCGATCGCGATGATGCCGCCGTGGGTGCGACGGGCGAGCTGGGCACGCTCCATCTCCATGAAGTCACGACGCACCGTGGACTCGCTGATCCCGAGCTCCGCGGCGACCTCGGACACCGACAGCCGCTTGGTCGTCGACAGCAGCGTGAGCACGTGGTCCCAGCGCGCCGATCGGTCCTTGCGGTCCGCAGGCTGCCGGGCTCGAGGCGCTCCGGACTGCCCGTCCGGCCGCACGTCCGGCCGCCCGGACTTCTGGTCAGAATTGGAAATACGCAGGTTCACGCACCCAGTATTGCGCATCTCGTCCCGACTCTTCGGGCTTCCGGTCACTAACCGTCAGAGGAGAAGGGAATCAGGTGGTCACGTTTGAGACACGACCTGCCGGGACGTAAGTTGGCGATGTCGCCCCGCACGGGGCGAGACCGCGAACGAAAGGACACTGATCATGGGTTTCGATGACGCGCTCAACAAGGCCAAGGACTTCGCCGGAGACAACCCGGACAAGGTGAACCAGGGCCTGGACGCCGCGAGCGACCAGGTCAAGGAGCGCACCCCGGACAACCTCGACAAGCATGTCGACACCGGCGCCGACGCCGCTCGCGACCGCTTCGGTCTCGGCGGCGACGACAAGGGAGAGAAGAAGGGCAACTGATCGCCCCCTCCCCCGCGTGACTGCGAAACGCCCCCGACGCTACGGCGTCGGGGGCGTTTCCTTGCTCGCGCCGTCCGCTCAGCTGCGCTTGCGGAGGACGAAGAACGCTGCGGCAGCGGCTGCGACCACCACGATCCCGACGACGCCCAGCAGCAGCGGCATCGCGGAGCCGCTCTCCTCGGTGGCCCCGGAGTCCTCACCGGACTCGGCACCCGTGGCACCGGAGGAGCCCCCTGCGTCCGACGAGCCGGCGGCCTCCTCTGCACCCCCGGCGTCGCTCGACCCGGTCGCTGTACCCTCTCCACCACCGTCGCTCGGCGCGGCAGAGTCCTGGTCAGCTGAGTCCTCTCCTGCAGGGTCCTGCTCGACGGTGATGTCCACGGAGCCTTCGATCGGATGCCCGTCGCTGGAGACGACCCGCCACTGCACCGTGTAGTCGCCGGCAGGCAGCGGATCCGCGAGCTCGGCGGTCACCTCGGGGCCGTCCACGGTCGGCTCCATATCGGCCACGGTCTCGCCGGCCTCGTCGACGATCCGCACCGCGGGGCTCACTTCGAGGATGTCCGCGGAATAGGTCAGGGTGATCGACTCGGGCGACGTCTCCAGCGTGTCGCCGTCGGCCGGATCCGAGGAGATCAGGGTGTCGTGGGCGTAGGCCGGGATCGAGAGCATCGCGAAGGCGGCGAGCATCGTCGCTGCGCACAGCGCGAGCAGGGAGGCGGGACGGACAGAAGCGGGCAGAGCGGAGGCACGAGGGCCGGTCGAGAGCATCACGCGAGCAGGCTACGCCAGCGACCGGGAGCGATCCCTGGACGGCGACCGGGCAGTGAGCGACGTCGCAGCGGGTGCTGGAACTCAGTCCCGGGGCAGGGGAACGCCGTGCTCGAGGACCGGCAGCGCAGCCCTCGCGTCCCGGACCTCCTCGAGGTCGAGGTCCACCACCAGCAGGCCCGGCTCCCGACCGAGCTCCTGGCGGATCTGCCCGAGCGGACCGATCACCGCGCTCTGCCCGATCCCCCGCGCCGCCTTGCCGGTGTACTGCGCCGGCGGGGCCTGGTCCGCGGCGAGCACCACGGTCGTGGAGTCTAGGGCGCGAGCCTGCAGCAGCAGACGCAGCTGCTCGCTCTTCCCGGGGCCGTCGGCCCAGGCCAGCGGGAGCAGGATCGCCTGCGCGCCTCGCCGGGCGAGCGCCGAGAACTGTTCCGGGAAGCGCACGTCGTAACAGGTGGCGATCCCCAACCGGGCGCCACCGAGGTCGATCACGACCAGCTCCTCCCCCGGGGCGACGGTCTCGGACTCGCGGGAGCCGTAGGCATCGAACAGGTGGATCTTGCGGTACTCGGCCCGCACGGCACCCGGCTCGCCGATTGCCCCGGCCGCGTCGGCGGCAAGGGGCTCGTCGGCGGGACCGTTCTCGTCGGCAGGACCGTCCTCGTCGGCAGGACGGTTCTCGTCGTCAGGGCCGCGGGCGATCACCGTGTTGTGCACACGTCCGCCGTCTGCCGGGGTGAAGGAGCCGGCGACCACCACCAGGCGATGCGTGGTCGCGAGCTCCTGGATCAGCTGCTCGAAGGAGTCGTGGTGCGCGTCGGCGATGGCGTGCAGATCGGTGCCGAACGGGGTCAGCGTGGCCTCGGGCAGCAGCACGAGCTGCGCTCCGGCCGCTGCGGCCTCCGCCACCGCGGCGCGGACGGTTCTCCGCGTGACCTCGACGTCCTCGGAGACCTCGATCTGGGCGAGCGCGATGCGGGGACCAGCGGCGTCGCGCGCAGCGCCCAGCGCCTCGGGGGTGTCGATGTCGGAGTCCTCCGCCCCTGCGGCCCGTCGCGTGAGGAGCTCGTCGGCCCCGAGCTGGTCGTAGAGGCGGCGCAGGCTGAGGTTCGCCCAGCCGCCATCGGACTGCTCGAGGGCATCCAGTGCAGCGCGCAGTCGGGCGAGCGGCCAGGCGGCGCAGAGGTACTGCACGTGGCCGTCGGAGCCGGCGAGCGCCGCGACCTTCTGCTCGGAGGCGCTGGTCGACGTGAGCGCGGTGAGGGTCTCTGCGCGCAGCAGGGGCATATCCCCGCCGAGCACGAGTACCGTGGCACCGCCACCAGGGCCATCACTCAAGTCCCCAGAGATCTCCGCGACACCGCGGGCGAGCGCGGCGAGGGGCCCGGAGCGTGGCGGGTCCTCGAGCACGAAGCGTGCGCCGTGAATGCGTGCGAGATCCGGCCCGCCGTCCCCGGCAGGGCCGACGACGATCCGCTCATCGACGTGTGCGGACCGCAGCACCCGCTCGAGCGTCGTCGCCCCCGCAACCTCCATCCGCGTCTTGTCCGTGCCGCCGAGCCGGGAGGAGGCACCGCCCGCCAGCACGATCGCGAAGGTGGTGGCAGAGGTCTCGTGCGGCTGGCTCGACATGCTCCGATCCTGCCATGGGCGCTAGTATGAGCGCGCCCGTGCGACGTCGGATGACGAATCGGCCGGGCAGATTGGCCCCCGTAGCTCAGGGGATAGAGCACCGCTCTCCTAAAGCGGGTGTCGGACGTTCGAATCGTCTCGGGGGCACTGATCTGATGCGCAGGCGCGTGTCGCCACGCGGTCCGGTGCTGTCGGCGTGCATGCCGTCAGCATCGGGCGCGGCCGTCCGGTGCGGGCATACCGGGCACTCGACCGCCCGGTGCGGTGATCCCGAGAATCCTCCTAGAATTCGGCCATGACACCGGGACACACCCATTCCCACGGCGGCCGTGCTCCCGCAACCAACGCCTCTCGCGCCGTGCTCGTCGGCCTGACCATCGCGCTGCTCCTGGTCACCGTTCTCGGACTGATCGCCCTGTGGCCGAACCCTGATGCACGGCCCGAGCGCACCGCGCTGCTCGGGCCGGGCGTCGAGGTCCTCTCCGTGGAGGTGACCGCTCTGTCCAGCGGCGAGGATCCGACGATGCCGCGGACGGCCGAAGCGCTCGGACGATCTGCAGGGATCTCCGGGGAGACCGTGCAGGTCGAGATCCCGCCGGAGGTCGCAGCCGACGGGGTCCGCGTGGGCGACAAGCTCAAGGTCCTCTCGATCGAGGAGGCCGGTGAAGGCGCTCCGTACTACTACTTCGATCATGAGCGGGGACTCCCGCTGGGCATCCTCTTCGTGCTGTACCTGGTGCTCGTCGCCCTGGTGGCGCGGGGCAGCGGGCTGCGGGCGATGCTCGGGCTCGGCACCGGCGTCGCGATCGTCGTGTGGTTCATGATGCCGGCGATCCTCGCGGGGGAGCATCCGGTGCTGGTCGCCCTCGTGGCAGGTTCCGCCATGATCTTCCCCTGCGTCTATTTCGCGCACGGGATCTCGGTGCGGACGACCACAGCTGTGCTCGGCACCTTCGGCGGGATCGCGATCACGGTGCTCGCGGTGCTGGCCGCAGGGCGACCCACCGGGATGACGGGCACCGAGGGCGAGGCCGCGAAGTTCCTCGCCACGGGGTACCCGCAGATGTCGCTGTCCGCCGTGTTCCTGGCCGGGGTGATCATCTCCGGGCTGGGGGCGCTCAACGATGTGACGATCACCCAGGCATCGTCCGTGTGGGAGCTCCGGGCCGCGATGCCGACGGCCTCCCGCTGGTCGGTGTTCACCTCGGCGATGAGGATCGGCAAGGACCACATCGCGTCGACCGTCTACACCCTCGCCTACGCCTACATCGGCTCCGCACTGCCCACCCTGCTCTATGCATCCACCCTGGACCGCTCCCTCCTGGGCACCCTGACCACAGGAGAGATCGCGGCAGAGGTGTTCCGCACCCTGATCGCCTCGATCGGCCTCGTGCTCGCCATCCCCCTCACGACGGGCATCGCCACGCTGCTCGCCGCGAGCCGCGCCTCGAGCGGGCGGAGGGCGATGCGGGACGGTGCGGGATGGAGGGCGATGCGGGACGGTGCGGGATGGAGGGTGTTGCGGGGCGGCGCAGGGCGGCGTGCCGAGCAGGATCGTCGTCTCCGTCGTCTCGACGAACGCTGATCCTCGGGCGTCGTCCTCTCCCCTCGGAGGACACGCTGTAGCGTGATCGGATGCTCCCTGATCCCGCAGACGACGTCGCCCCGACCAGCCCCGCCGATGACCGCGGAGACGACGACCGCGGAGGCACTGACTCCTCTGGCTTCTCTGGCATCTCTGGCTTCTCTGGCTTCTCTGGCTTCTCCGACATCGACGGCTTCCTGCGCGTCCCCCGCCTCGCCGCGCTGACCACAGGGCCCGGGGGCCGCGTGGTCGCCGCGATCCAGGAGCCCGACGAGAACGGCGCGCAGCTCGTCTCCTCCCTGTGGGAGCTGGATCCGGCAGGCGAGGCTCCGGCCCGTCGGCTCACCTTCTCCGAGAAGGGCGAGAGCTCCCCGCGCTTCGCCCCGGACGGAAGTCTGCTGTTCAGCTCCGCGCGGCCGGACCCGCAGGGCGGGGCCGAGGACGACACCGCCGCGATCTGGCGATTGCCCCGCACCGGGGAGGCGCAGGTGGTGGCGTCGGCCGCGGGCGGTCTGACCCTGCTGGGCGTCGCCGAGGACGGCACCATGCTCGCCGCGACCAGCGTGCTGCCCGGCGGCGCCCTCGAGGACGACGCCGAGCGCCGTAAGGCCCGCAAGGACGCGAAGCAGACCACCATCTGGCACACCGGCATGCCGATCCGGCAGTGGGACCACGAGATCGGCGACCAGAGCCGACTGTCAGTCTCTATCTACCCGATCCCGCGAGGATGGGGTAGTCCCGGCCGACGCGGTCTGACCCTTGCTTATGACTGGCC
>NZ_BAAAIR010000047.1:0-68961 GCF_039526165.1 Brachybacterium tyrofermentans | reverse complement strand
GTGCTTCCTGGCCATGGTTCATGATCTCGCTTCCCCAGCAAATGCTGGAATCAGCGTGTCCACGAACAAGGGGCAGGCCCCCCCGGACTCGCGGACCCCACCAGGCCCCTGGATATCGCCCGATACGCGAGAAACCCTCGGATCGCTCGTGTCTGCTCCGACCTCGGGATCACCCAAGAGCGCGGGGAAGGAATCCGACGCATGTTCGACGAGATGCGTCTCGTTGGCCTTGTCGACCCCGAATACCACCAGACCAGCGGAAGCGTACGTCTCACCCTGACCGCGCTCAGTCGGCTGAGTCCTGAGCAGCAGGCAGCTTTGCCCCGCGGTGCCGAGGAGATCCTCGCCGTGCTCCGACACAGGGAGCACCCACTGGGCACCGGAGAACTCGTCGAGGCGACGGGCCGCTCTCGACCGTGGGTCCGAGCACAGCTCGAGGAGCTACGCGCAAGCGGCGTCGTCCACTGGGAGGGGAAATCTCCTCGCGACCCACGCGCCACCTGGTCACTTCCGCGATGACGTAGAACGCCATCGGTACCTGCTCGACGCTACTCGAAGCTACTCTAAAAAATTCTTCGAGTAGCTTCGAGTAGACCTTGAGCCCCGTCTACATCACCCCAGGGGGTCACTCGATCTGCCGCACGAGCGGCGCCGTCACGGTCAAGGATCCCCACAGAGCCGTTCGGACCAGCCTCCGTTATCGTGGCGCGATGCACCCCGGCTCCACCTACCTCGGCATCGACCTCGCCTCAGACCCGAAACGTACTGGCATCGCGTGGCTGCGCGACGAGGGCGAGAAGGTCATGGTCGAGGACGTCCGGGTCGGCGCGGACGACGACACGATCGTCTCCGCGGTTGTGACGTCACAGAAGACCGGTGTCGACGTCCCCTTCGGGTGGCCGCGGTCGTTCGTGGAGCTGCTCGAGGCGCACCGAACGGCAACCCTCACTCCCCCGCCGAGCACGGGCCCGGACTGGAAGCGGCACGTCCTCTACCGCGCAACGGACCTCGAGGTGAGACGCCGGGTGGGGAAGAACCCGCTGAGCGTCGCCTCCGACAAGATCGCCTACCCCGCTATCCGCTGGGCAGGCATCGCCGCACGGCTCCGGGAACAGGGAGCCCCAGTCACGCCCGACGGACGCGGCATCGCGTGCGAGGTGTATCCCGGTGCGGCACTCGTGGCGTGGCAGCTGGCGGGCTACACCTACAAGGGCGCGAAGGGTGCGACGTCGCGGGCAGCCCTCGCCGAGCAACTGACCGCACGGCTCCCCTGGCTCGACTGGGCGGGCCACCGAGACGCCTGCGTGGACGACGACAACGCGCTGGACGCGGTGATCGCTGCCGTCGTCGCCCGCGACGTCGACCGTGGACTCGCAACGCCGGCACCTCCCGAGCTCGCAGAACTGGCCGCCGAGGAGGGCTGGATCTGGCTGCCCGAAGGATCCTAGGAGGTTTCTGGTCGCAGCGCCCTGAGCACGGACCTGGCCAGCATTTCGTACATGTGTAGCATTTTGTTCCCGCAAGCAATCACATGGCGTCAACCGACGAAGAAGCCCAACAACCGCCTCCACCAGGGTTTACGAGAGTTAGACCTCACAGGCTCTGGGGGTAGAGCGGGGTCCGTGGCTTCTCGCGGGCCGGATATATCCCGCGGCGCCATCGGTTCCCGTTGCTCCCGCTCACATCGGGCACGAGCTTCATCGTCTTCCGCACGTGCAGCTGCCGCTTGCCGCTCCCGTGCCTCGCGCTCTCGATCTGCCTTCTCTCGGGCCGCTTCCTCGGCAGCAGCTCTCGCCGCTTCCTCTCGGCGCTCGCGCATTTCCCTTACGGCTACTACTTCCGCCTTGTACTTCTTGACGTCGTCGCCCAGTAACCAGCCAGCCCAAGTCCCTCCGTTCGCACCCTGAATCGCCCGCTGCGGGTACCACTCTCGGCTCCCATCAAGCACTTGCTGAAGGAACGCCTGCAGAGGCAATCTGCTCGAGCGGAAGGACAGCTTGTCGTGGCCCAACTTTCCGACGGTGACGCCCGCAATGAGATGAACCTCTGTACTGCCGTCGCCTTGCCAGACGTCTGAGCGGAGTTGGTCGACAGTCAAGACCTTGGCATCAGCGCTGGGACCATCTCGGTACCCGAGGCGCACGCTTGGTTCGGAAAACAGTGGATCACGCTTACGCTTCCCTTTCGCTGTGTTCTTCTGACGATCAGATTCGGGCAGAAGCCACAGTGTGCGCATCCCGTTCTGTTCCCGCGCTTGACGTCTGGCAGTGAAGTCCGTCGAGACTCGCTGCACCTCGAAGGCGAAGGGGAACGGCGCGGACTCCACACGCAGATCGACCCGCGCACCTGCGACGTCCACCTCAAGTTCGGCGTCGTAGCCGAGTTCGATGCAGATCTCGCGGAGCTTCCCCTGGAGCCAAAGGTGCTCGTCGGTCATCCTCCCGCCGCCGCCAGCGGGGACGAAGTGATTGCATCCTGTCGAGTCCTTGTGGTTGCTGAGGTACCTGGTGCCATAAGCGTTCTGATGAGCGACGAGCCGTTGAGCGCACCCGCGATCCGGGCACACGAGGTGCACTCCCGTGCGATGAACTCTTGCCCAGTCGCTGCTGTTGCGGATCCACAGCACATCGCGCTCCCCCTGCACTCGGAAGAACTGCTTCTTCGTCTTGGAAGACTTTCCGGTCCCACCCGACTTGTGGCTCTGTCCCGAATGATTCTCACGTCGCTGTGCCATGTCTTCCATCCTCCACGGGCTACTGACACTTCAGGGGCACTACCCGGACCTGCTCTCCTGTCACAGAGCGGCGAGTCCCGGTCCGTGCGCCCCGTGGTGAGGTGACCTCGCTCAGCCTCGTGCCTCTCCGTCCTCATCCGTAGCCGTCTTTGCGGTATTCCTAGTTTCGCAACAGGGGCCCCTACTGCCGCGCCCGTCGAGAGCCATAGGCTCGGTGGGTGCGCGACTCCCGTACGCGCCTGTTCGGATCTGCGCATCCGCCCATCGCGGCGGCCGCACTCCCCGGCCATCACCTCGCACCCTCCAGGAAGGGCCCGAACCCCGTGCCAGAGAAGCTCCCCGAGACCGCCGCGGGGCGTCCGCGCATCGCGCTCCTCCCCCTCGACGATCGACCCGTGAACGTACGGCTCCCCGGCGACGTCGCCGCCGTGGCCGGCGTAACCCTCGACGTCCCGCCGACCGAGCTCCTTCCCTCCTACCGCACCGCCGGGGACCCCGAGGCCCTCGGCGCGTGGCTGCTCGAGCGCGCCGCCGGCCCGTCGACCGCACACGTCGTCGTCTCGACGGACATGCTCCTGTACGGAGGCCTCATCGCGAGCCGGACCAGCGGGGACAGCACGCGTGAGGTGCTCGCCCGGCTCGACGTGCTCCGCGAGGTCCGCCGGCTCCGGCCGGAGCTCCCGATCTCGGTGGTGTCCCTCGTGACCCGGGCGAGCAACTCCTATTCCGCCGCGGAGGAGCCCGAGTACTGGGCGGAGCACGGCAAGGAGCTGCACGCGTTAGGAGGCGACGCGCATCGTCTGCTCGGCGATGCCGAGGTGCTGCCGCTCGACGAGCTCACGTCCGTGCCCGCGCCCGTCGTGACGGACTATTCCCGCCGCCGGCTGCGGAACCATATGGCGACCTTGTCCACGCTTGATTTCGTCGAGGACGGCACGATCGACTTCCTGGCGATCACCGCCGACGACACCGCACCATTCGCCGCGGGCAGCGCGGAGCAGGTCTGGCTGCGGCACTGGATGAGGATGCTGCCCCGTGGCCGCGAGGTGCTCATGTATCCCGGGGCGGACGAGGTCGGTGCCGTGCTCGTGGCCCGCGCCCTCGCTGCGATGACCAGTGTCGAGGTGGCGTTCTCGGTGGCCTGCGCGGATCCCGAGGGCATGACCCGGGTCCCGCCGTTCGAGAACATGCCGCTGGCAGCTTCTGCGAGCCGGCAGATCCGTGCCGCCGGAGCAACCGAGGTCACCACGGGCGGGGACGTCACCCTCGTGCTCCACGCGCCTGATCCCGAGCGCCACGACATGTTCCGAGGCCGCCCGGAGAGGGTCGACACGGCCGCCGTGCAGGGCACCGTGGCGCTCATCAGCGCGCGCCTCGAGGGCGGGGAGAAGGTCGCACTCGCCGACGTGCGCTACCCCAACGGCGCCGATGAGGCCCTCGTGCGGGCACTCGCGGAGGCAAACCTCCTCGGCCGCCTGGAAGCGTTCGGCGGCTGGAACACGGCGGGCAACACGCTGGGCAGCGTCGTGGCCCTCGCCGCGGCCGGAGCAGTCGGCCGCGCCGCGGGCACGTTCGACCCGGCTGCCGCGCGCCGCGCACTCCTCACCCGTCTGCTCGACGACTTCGCGTACCAGTCCGTGGTCCGAGTCGACTCCGGCCCGTCCCTGTTCCCGGACCGCTTCCCGATGGCGGACGACGAGCGCGTCGCAGGTGCCGAACGCGCGATCCACCGCGAGCTCGAAGCGGTCCTGGACTCGGTGCTCCCGGGCGACGCCGTGCGGATCGCCGAGCTCACGCTGCCGTGGCGGCGGTCCTTCGAGATCGGGATCGCCCTGTCGTAGGGATATTCGCTCGTGACCGCCCACGGCAAGCAGCCCATGCCTGGCCCCATCGCAGAGGAGGCTTCTCCGCGCACCAGCGGGCCAAGCCGCTATAGTCGACACGCGGCAACCGCCTGGAGCTCACGTCAGTGGGTGCACCCAGGGGGCTGAGGGGACTGTGCGGGACGTATGGAGCCCGCAGATTCTCGGTGCCGCCCAGCTTCTCCCCGTGCGGGAGCACGAAGGCTCCTTCGACCTTGAGGTCTGAGGAGCCTTCGTCATGTCAGCACAGTGCAGGGTCGTCCCCTGAGCTGCAGGCGCCGTGACCATAGGCGAGGCCATGGGCGTGGCTGTGCGAGCTATCCCCGCCCGGGCAGGACCTTCAGCCCGAACTGCTGCGCCGCCTCCGCCAGCTCGCGGTCGAACGTCGCGATAGCGGTCATCGCCTCGCCGTACAGCAGCGCCGTGGACAGGTGCAGGGCATCCATCGCACGCAGACCCGAACGAAGCGAGAGGGCATGGTCTATGACCTCGCCGTCGACCGCATCGAGGTCGATCCTGGCCACGATCGCATCGACGTCCGCGTGGGAGCCGCCGCGGCGATCGACGGTCGCATGGAGTTCGACCTCGAGGAGCCGGGAGGAGAGCAGTGCCGCCCCGTCCTCGAAGAGGCTCTCGACCTCCACCACCCCGGGCTCGCGGCTGAGCAGCTTGTAGGCCGCCGAGGTGTCCAGATAGATCACGACCGCTCCCCGCGCATGTCCTCGATCATCTGCTCGGTGCTCCAGTCACGGATCGGCGTGGAGATCGCCGGGGCGCCGCACTCCGAGGCGGGCTGCAGCGTGCCTCCGGCCAGGCGCCGTGCCCGCCTGTCGGACTCGACCGGGGCGATGCGTGCGATCGGCTGCCCGCGATCCGTCACGATGATCTCTTCGCCCGCCTGCACGCGTGCGAGGACCCGGGCGGTCTGCTGGTTCAGTTCGGTGCGCGTCACGTGGACCATGGGACCACCGTACTCGCATCTACTAGTTCTAGTACAGGACGATTGTGGAGGCGGTGCACAGGCGAGGTGCGCCCGCCCCTACGGCGCCACGTTGTAGTTCTCGCGGAACAGATTCCCCGGGTCGTAGCGCTGCTTGATGCCCTGGAGCCGGCGGTACTTCTCCTGCCCGTAGATGGCGCGGGTGAAGTCGGTGATCGGGCGGGTGTACTCGCGGGCCCGGAAGTTCACGTACTCACCGTGCTCGCCGAGCTGCCGCATCGCGGCGCGGGCCTGCTGGGCGTAGGCGGTCAGGCGGTCGTCCTCCTCCTGCCCCTGCCAGAAGCCGTAGATGGTCATCCAGAAGCGGGCGGTGCGGTTGGGAAAGGCGGTCGCCTCCTCGGGCACGCGGGCGAAGGCGCCGCCGAGATGGTGGATGTCCACGCCGGTGCCGCGGCCCGGGATCGCCTCGGCGATCCCCAGGATCGTGTCCAGGGCGTCCTCGTCCATGCTGCTGAACGCGATGTTGCGCCAGAAGCCGCGGGAGCCGTCGGGGTACAGGTCATCCACCGCACTCTGCCAGCGGACCCAGTCGATCGGGCCCACGGTCTGCTCATCCGGCGGTGCCGCCCGGCGCAGACGATCCAGCAGGGCCTGGCCCTGCTGCTCCTTCTCGCCCACGTACACCCCGCGGATGATCAGCCAGGTCTCGTCGGTCCCGGCCGCCTCGGGGGCGGGCATGAACGTCACGATCGTGGTGAGCTCGTCGGGGAGGTTCCTCGACCACAGCTCGAAGGCGGCGAGCGCGCGGCGCCAGTACGGCCTGCGGTAGTACAGGCTCACGCCGAGCACCGGATCCGGCAGTTGCACCGCCTCGAAGGTGAAGGCGGTGACCACGCCGAAGTTGCCTCCGCCTCCGCGCAGCCCCCAGAACAGGTCCGGGTGCTCGGTTGCGCTCGCGACGAGCTGCTGCCCGTCGGCCGTGATCACCTCGGCGCTGACCAGCCTGTCCAGGGCCAGGCCCGCCCGGCGGATCAGCCAGCCCACACCGCCGCCGAGCGTCTGCCCGGCGATTCCGGGCCGGGACACCGTGCCCAGCGGGACAGCCAGGCGATATGGCGCGGTCGCGGCGTCGACGTCGGCCGCTCGCGCGCCGGGAGCCACCCTCACCCGCTGCGTCTGCGGATCGACGTGCACGTCCCGCAACTCTCCGAGGTCGAGCACGATCCCGTCGTCCACCGTGCCGAGGCCCGCGATGTTGTGGCCGCCGCCGCGCACCGCGAGCGGCAGCCCGGTCACCCGCGCGGCTTCCAGCACCGGGGCCACGTCCGCGACCGACGCGGCCCGGACGATCACCAGCGGGTACCGGTCGATCATTCCGTTCCAGACCTTGCGGGCCGTCTCGTAGTCGCCATCGCCCGGCTCCAGGCAGTTGCCCTCGACCGCTTCGCGCAGCCGCTCCAGCGCGGCGCGTGCCTCGGGAACGGGGTGACTATCGGTCATATCCATCGCGTGAACTCCCTGCGCCGAGGAGCGGGCCGGCCGGCCGGCCGCGCCGATCGTGCTCCTGACAGTAGCCCCGCAGGTCGCGCGGGACAACGGCAGAAGGTCCCTCACCCCGGGGTCGTCGAACGCGCACGGTCGGTCGTGCCGAGCCGCGAGGTGCGGCCCACCAGAGCACCGGGGTGCAGAAGAAGGGCGATCGGATCGCCGAGGGGCGTGAGATGCCCGCTGGGCGAGCCGTCCCAGCACGCATCGGGCACACCGGTAAGGTCGCGGGGTGCCCAGCCCTCGTCGATCCAGTACCCGCCGACGCAGCGGGTCCACCCGCCGGAAAGGCTCGCGGCAGTCGCAGCGGCCGTTGCCGGTCGCCGGCCCGGGCGAGCGGCTGTGGGTGCTCGACGTCCCCTACGGGACCCAGGTCGAGGGCGCCGCCTGGCATCCCAGCGTGAAGATGCACCTCTACGTCGGCCGTTCCCTGCCCGCGCACCTCGCGCCCTACGCACCCGGCCCGCACACCCTGGGCCGGTTCCTCGAGAACACGCTCAACCCCGATGATCCGACGCCCCCTCCCGAGCCGGCCGAGGATCTCGAGCCCCGCCAGAACCAGTACGAGGCGGCCGACGCGATCGCGCAGCGCGCCGCGGCCGGTGGCCGGCAGTTCCTGCTGGCCGACGAACCGGGCGTGGGCAAGACGATCTCCGCCGTGCTCGGCGCGAGCGCGGTGGGCGACCTCCGCGGTGCGAAGCGGGTACTCGTGGTCGCGGACAGGCCCGCCGCGATCACGATCGGACACTGGTGCCGCACCATCACCGCGCTGGGCGACAGCGGCCTGGAATGGGTGGTGATCACCTGGGACCGCCTGGAGAAGGTCACCGACTACGAGTGGGAGGTGATCATCGCGGACGAGGCCCACGCGCTGCGCCGGACCACGACGAAGCGGTGGAAGCTCTGGTCGCAGATCGCGGGCCACAAGCAGCCCCATGACACAGCCCCGTTCCTCATCGCGACGACCGCGACGCCCGGCCACACCCCGCTCGAGCTGCCCTATCTCGCTCCGGCCTACGCGCAGGCGCACGACGAGCCGATGAAGGACTGGATCACGGCGACCCAGCCCGCCGCCACGTTCACCGCCGCGCTCGAACGCCACGGGGTCGGCGTGGAGCGAGGTGGGCGCTACGGCGCGACCTGGACCACGGACGCGCAGCGGCGCGCTGCGGATCTCACCCTCGTGCGCGGCTGGCTCGAGGACGCCCAGCCCGCCGCAATGCTGCACCGCGCGGCGCCGTGGGGGCCGGTGCCGATCTCCGGGATGCCGGTGACGCTCACACCGACCGAGCGGAGCGCGTACGAGGCCGAATGGGGAGAGTTCTGCCGCGAGATGGACATCGCCCGGCGCGGCCACAACACCGCCAAGGGCCGGGCGGCGCTGCTGCGCTTCCGGCAGAAGGCCGGGCTGATCCGCGTCGACTCCACGGTCGCCTGGATCGCCCAGCAGGTCGAGGCCGAGAGGCAGGTGGCGTGCTCGGTCGAGTTCGTCGGGACCGCCGCTGACCCGATCGCCGAGCGTCTGCGGGATTCCGGTCTCGAGGTCGCCACGATCTACGGCCAGGGCCGGTTCGACGTCGAGGCCGAGCGGCTCCGGTTCCAGACCGGGCAGGCGAAGGTCTGCGTATTCACGACGGTCGCCTCGATCAGCCTGCACGCCGGCGAGACCCTCGAAGGCGGTCGCCAGGCGAGCACCGAGCCCCGGGTGGGCGTGTTCCACCAGGCCCGCTTCTCGGGCATCGCCGGCCGACAGGTCACCGGCCGCACCCACCGCGACCAGCAGGTCTCCCCCTGGCACATCGCCTACGCCGAGAACACCGTCGAGGAGCAGGTCAGCAAGGTGATGGTGGAGCGGATCGCTGCAGCGTCGGACACCGTGGGCGGCGACACGGCGGGGCTCACCGATGTCGCCCAGCTGCTCGGGGCGGACTGGCTGCCGGCGGCGAGCCTGACCGCGGACGGCGGCTGACTCCACGCACCGCGGCGATCCTCATGTCCCTGCGTGGTGACTGCGTTGCCGCCCTGACTCCCGGGAGCACGAGCGCACGACCCTAGGGCTCGAAGAGTTCGCCGCTGGGCTGCACCAGGCGGTCGTCACCATCACGGCGGCATGCCCCGGCTGCACCCTCACCCCAGCGCGAGCATCCCCGCCACCACCACCATGGACAGCGCCACCAGAGCGTCGAGCACCTGCCAGGAGCGGGGCCGGGAGAGCAGGCGGCCCAGGTGCCGCGCCCCGAGGCCGAGGGCGGTGAACCACACCGCGCTCCCGGCGATCGCCCCGACTGCGAAGAGGGGCGCCTCGCCGCCGTGGGTCGAGGCGATCGAGCCCAGCAGCAGCACGGTGTCGAGGTAGACGTGCGGGTTCAGCCAGGTCAGCGCGATCGCCGTCGCGAGAACCGGGCCGAGGCGCGCCCCCCGGCCGGTCCCGTCGACCTGGAGCGACTCGCCGCCGTGCAGGGCGCGCCGAGCGGCGAGGACCGCATACCCGAGAAGGAAAGCGACCCCGGCCCAGCGTGCGGCGACGACCACCTCGGGCACGGCGCGCACCAGGGCGCCGAGCCCGCTGGCCCCAGCGCCGATGAGCACCGCGTCCGAGGCGATGCACACGGCCACCACCGGCCCCACATGCTCGCGACGCAGCCCCTGGCGGAGCACGAAGACGTTCTGGGAGCCGATGGCGATGATGAGGGTGAGGCCGGCGAGGAAGCCGTGGAGCGCTGTGGTCACTCGATCGACGGTAGATCGCTCGGAGATGAAGCACCAGCAAAGCTTTGTAAGCCTTCTGAAGCACTGCTTCATCTAGCATGCCAGGATGCCGATCGATCCCGCTCTCGCCGAGACCCTTCGCGTCGTCGCCGAGGAGGGGACGCTCGACGCGGCAGCACGGCGTCTGGTCATGACCCCGTCGGCCGTGAGCCAGCGCCTGAAGCTCCTCGAGCAGCAGCTGGGGCAGCGCCTGCTGGTGCGCGCGCGGCCGGTGCGCCTCACCGAGCCTGGCCGGGTGGTGGTTCGCTTCGCCCGCTCCCACGCCCTCATCGAGCAGGAGGCGCGCGCGGAGCTGGGCCTGGAGGCCCAGGGCGAGCATCCTCGGATCGGGATCGCGGTGAACTCTGACTCCCTGGCCACCTGGTTCATGCCCGCTCTCGCTCGTTTCGGCCTGCACCACGACGCCCAGCTCGAGCTGCAACGGGAGGACCAGGACGAGACCGCACGCCTGCTCACCACGGGCGCCGCGATGGCGGCGGTGACCTCGGCGGCGTCGGCCCCGCCGGGATTCCGCGCCGTGCCTCTGGGAAGCTTGGTCTATGTCGCGGTCGCCTCCCCCGCCTGGCATCGACGATGGGCGGGGCCCGACGCACAGCCCGGCCCACCCGGACCCGAGGTACTCGCCCGCTCGCCGCGCATCGACTACGACGCCCATGACGATCTGCAGGCCACCTGGCTGCGAGGACAGGGCGTGACCCCGGCCAGCGCTCCGCGGCACCTCGTCCCCTCCACCCACGAGCTCGCCACCGCCGTCGAGGCGGGGCTCGGCTGGGCGATGCTGTTCACCCGGCAGGCGGAGCTCCTGCTCGGTTGCGGAGCCCTGATCCCACTCGGCGGCGACCCGGTGGCCACTCCCCTCTTCTGGCAGGTAGCGCGCACTCCCTCGCCGCTGCTCGAGGCGCTCACCGAGGCCGTGCTCACTACGGCGCACCGAGAGCTCGAACAGGATGACGACGGCGACAGGCGAGCCCCGGACAAGGTGGAGCAGCGGATGTCCCGAGAAGAACCCCGGCCAGCAGACACGCTTTCACCCGGCCGACGCCACTCCTGAACGATCGCTCGACCCGGACCCCGCGATATCGATCGGGTTCACCGGGGTTCGGGCCTGAGCATGGAGTACGACCTGATCCCCGGGGAGCCGGTCGTGGTCCACGAAGGCTTCTCCGCGGGGCACACCGTCTCCACGGAGTGGGCCCGCCCGCGATCGTCGATACCGCCGATGCCGTGGCCCATCTGATCCGCCTCGGCTACGGTGACCAGATCCTGCTCAGCCACGATCTGTTCCTCAAGCAGATGTGGAGCAGCATGGGCGGTGGCGGATTCGTCCTCGTGCCCACCGTCTTCCTCGAACTGCTCGTCGCGCGCGGTGTGGACCGCGACCGGGCGCAGCAGCTCATCACCACCAACCCGCAGCGATATCTCGGAGGAGCGCACCGATGACCGAGCAGAACCGGACCGGCCAGGGCCGGATCCTCGTGGTCGGATCCGTGAACGTCGACCTCGTCCTCGGGGTGCCTCGGCATCCGGAGCCGGGCGAGACCATCGCCGGCACCGGATCGCGGCGCTCCCCGGGCGGCAAGGGCGCGAACCAGGCGTGCGCGGCAGCCCGTCTGGGCGGCGACGTCCGCTTCGCGGGTCGCACGGGCACCGGGGCCGACGCCGATCTGGCGCTCGACCTGCTGCGCCGCGCCGGGGCGGACCTGACCGCCACGACCGAGGTCTCCGATGCGGAGACCGGGCTCGCCGTGGTGACCGTCGACGAGGCGGGCGAGAACAGCATCGTCATCATCGCGGGGGCGAACGGGTCCTGGACCCCGCAGGACATCGAGGAGCTCCGGGCCGAGGTGGCAGCGAGCGATCTCGTCGTCTCCCAGGGGGAGATCCCGGCCGCCGCCGTGGATCAGCTCTCGCAGCTCTGCGCCGAGACCGGCACGCGGTTCCTGCTGAACCTGGCACCGGTGATCGACGTCGCCGAGAGCACCCTCGCCATGGCGGACCCCCTCGTCGTCAACGAGTCCGAAGGACGCCTCGCACTGACCGCGCTGACCGGCTCTGACGCGCCCGACGACGACGTGGCCACAGTGCGCCGGCTGCGAGAGGCAGGAGTCCGCTCCGTGGTCATGACGCGCGGGGCCCGCGGCGCGATCCTGGCCGCGGACGCAGAGATCTCCGAGATCGGCTCCCCGACGGTGCAGGCCGTGGACACGACCGGAGCGGGGGACGCCTTCGTCGGCGCCCTGGCACTGGGCCTCGCCCGCGGCGAGAGCGCAGCCGACGCCTGCCGCCGTGCTGCGCGCGTCGGCGCCTTCGCGGTGACCCGGCACGGGGCGCAGCCGTCGTACCCGCAGCAGGAGGACGTCCTGCCGGGGTGATGCCCGGGGCGGGCGCACTGCTCGAGGCGCTCTGGTCGCGAGCCTTCTGCCTGAACCAGAGCTGAGCAGGGTTGCGCGGTCTCGTCGCCGGAAGAAGGACGTGAGACGATCAGCTCACGAGCTATCGACCCGGAGGAGCGTAGATGCTGTCCATCGACAGGGACACCATGGGCGATCTGGCCCGTCGACATCACGTGGTCCGTCTGGTCGCCTTCGGCTCGATGACGACCGACGCGTTCGATCCAACACGCAGCGATGCCGACTTCCTCGTCGAGTTCTCCGCGTCGTCGCCCTCCCCCTTCGAGGACTACTTCGGGCTGAAGGAGTCCCTGGAATCCATCCTGGGTCGCCCCGTCGACCTCATCTCCCCGACCAGCCTCGAGAATCCGCACTTCGCAGAGTCCGTCGCCCGGACTGCGGTCGAGATCTATGCAGCCTGACGCAGCCGCCCTGATCTGGGATGCACATCGCGCAGCCCGTCGAATCCGGGAGTTCCTCGCCGGTCGATCGCTGCAGGAGTACCGAGAGAACGTCCCTACGGCAACCCTGCTCGGGTGAACTCGTCCTGCAGGGCGGGGCGACGCCGGTTCCGCTCACGCATCTCGCGGACGTGCCGGTCGAAGTGCTCGAGTCCGCTGGCTCTCCGCGCGACATCACGGGCCTCGTGCAGCAGCTCTGCGGCACATCGGTACGCCGAGCGCTGCGCTCCGTCGACGGCGCGCTCCGCCTCTCGCATCAGGATCGGGAGAGCGTCTGAAGGATTCGTCCGAGCACGCGCACGGGCCAGCTCGAGCCACAGGCTCGAACGGCATCCGCCCTCCTGCGCAGCCACCCACGCACCGTCGATATCCCCCTCCCACAGCAGGGAGGAGACCAGCGCAGTGCAATCCCCTCCGCGAGAGCACGTGCCCAGCTCCTTGAGCACGGAAAGCGCTCGGTCACGCCAGCGCGTGAAGTCTGCGCCGGTGCCGCTCTTGAGGCTTCTGTACGTGAAGGTCCCGGGTGCATCGGTGAAGTTCTTCCACAGCAGCTCGCCCGCGAGATCCACACGGCCCGCCTCTCGATGGATGCTGGCAGCAAGCTCCAGCAGGCTCGCGTCGGAGCCACACGTCCCAAGACCACGGTCGATCCATTCCAGCGCCGCGTCCGCACGACCTTCCCGGTGCAGAAGTCCGGCGATGCGCAGGTAGTCATGGGACACCTCAGCGTGTTCCGTGAGCACCTCGATCAGCTGGTCCGTCCCGCCGAGCACCTCGGCGACCTGCTCCCGCAGGTACCGCACCGCGAACCGCCCGCCGTCCTCCTGCTCACCGCGAGCGGGCAGCCCTCTCCATCGCTCCGCCAGCAGGTCTCGATAGGTGTGCAGGCCACCTTCACCCAGGATCTCGGCGTACTCCCAAGCGGCATCGAAGAAGACTTCCGTCCAGCTGTCCACCGCCTGCTCGACGAGAGTGGCGGCGAGAGCGTCGGGATCAGGGGCCACCGACTTGCTCGCCCGCAGATGGATCTCCTCGATCTGCTGCAGAACCATCACGAGCCCGCCGTCGGAGTCATCAGCACACTGGCCGAACTCGCCGACCAGATCGAGAGCGAACAGCGTCAACCGGGCGGCTGAGGCTGCGAACCCTTCCTCGATGAGTTCCCCGACCTCGTCGAGCACCTCGCCGATGCCCCAGAAATAGTCTCCGGCGTCCCGGTAGTGCACGAAACCCTCGACAGAGAAGGCTTCGACCAGCGCCGATCTCAGCGGCGCCTCATCGAACGCCGTGGCCGCCGGTGCCCCGGCCTCGACGAGCAGTCGCGCGCGGAGCATCGCATCCACTCGAGTTGCCGCCAGCAGCTCGCCCACCAGCCTGCCCACCGGCAGCTGCGCGAGATGGGCACGAAGCAGCTCGTCCTCCTCGTCACCTGCTCGTGGCTCAACGTCTCGTGTGCCCTCCCCGGATGCGGAGCCGACGACGGTCACCTCGGGCTCCGGGGAACTGGATCCGGACACATCTGGGGTGTCCTCGGAGTCCACCTCCAGCCAGCGCAGCAGCACGGCGACCATGTGCTTGCAGACGTCCCAGTCCTCCGCGAAGGGACAGGTGCAGCTACCGAGGAATCCACGCTCCGCCAGCTCGATCTCCACCTCGTAGTCCTCGGATCCGGTGACGACCGCAGCGACATGCCTCGTGGTATGCCCGAGCAGGCGCACTCGCCCGTCGGCCGCGTAGCGACGGCCGCGTTCGAAGAGGACGTCACCCACCCGGTCGCTGAGCACATCCACAGAGATCTCCGACTTCCGCATACGGCAAGTCTGACGCACCCCTCTGCCCAGGGAGCCCCCCGACCAGGACGTGGGCGATCAGCGGTGCACATCGCGTTCTACCAGCCCGACACCGCGCACCACCCCCGCTCGAGCATCAGTTCCAGACCGAACCGCTGCGAGGAGAGCGGAACCGCTGCGGAAGAGCTCCTCGACACCCTCAACACCTGGCTCGCACCTGCTGGTTCTCGGACAGGGCGTGGTGGACGAGTTCTCGGACAGAGCGTGGTGCACGGCGCGCTCAGGCCTTCGCCCAGCCTCCCCGCCTACGCTGACCGGAGTCGTCCAGCCCGCGGCCGCCTGCGCGCCGCCGCGCTGACCACCCAGAGCATCAGGAGGCATCCATGACGGGCAACGGGGCATTCGTCGAGGTCGACGTGGCAGCCGGCCGCGTGCGTGGCGCATGGCGAGGGGAGCCCGGCGCGGCGGGCGCGTCCGCCGCGTTCCTCGGCATCCCGTTCGCCGAGGCGCCCGTCGGCGAGCTGCGGTTCGCCGCCCCGGTGCCGAAGGCTCCATGGGCCGGGGTGCTCGACGCGCTCGAGCACGGGCCCACTCCGCAGCGCGGCGATCCCGGCATCACGCTGATCCCCGAGCCGAGCATCCCGGGCGACGCGACCCTGAACCTCAACGTGTTCACGCCCTCCCCCGACGCCGGGGAGGAGAGCCCCGCGCTGCCGGTGCTGGTGTGGATCCATGGCGGCGGCTTCGTCTCCGGGTCCGCGGCGAGCCCCTGGTACGACGGCCGCGCCTTCACCCGCGACGGGGTGGTCGTCGTGACCGTCTCGTACCGGCTCGGGTTCGACGGCTTCGGCTGGATCGAGGATGCGCCCTCGAACCGCGGGGTGCGCGACTGGCTGCTGGCGCTGGAGTGGGTGCGCGAGAACATCATCGCGTTCGGCGGCGATCCGGACCGCGTCACCCTCGCCGGGCAGTCCGCCGGCGGCGGCGCCGTGCAGACGCTGCTCGGCATGAACGCGGCCCAGCATCTCTTCCACAGCGTCTGCTCGATCTCGGGTGTGACCACGGACGTCACACACGAGCGCAGCGAGACGTTCGGACGGGAGCTCGCCGCAGTCCTCGGCGTCGAGCCGACCCGCGTCGGGTTCAGCACGCTCAGCGAGGAGCGGATCCATGAGGCGGAGAAGGAGGCGACCGCGATGACCCCGGCGACGCTCCCGAGCCTGCTCGAGCACGGCCTGCCGCTCGGCCCGACCATCGACGGCGAGCTCATCCTCCGGCCGACGGACGAGTCGCTCGCCGCTGGCGTCGGCGCCGACAAACCGCTGGTGCTCGGCACGACCGACGACGAGTTCTCGATGGTCTTCGCCCAGAACGCGAGAAAGATGCGCATGATCCCGAAGTCGTTCCTGCTGCGCAAGCTGGGGATGCCGAAGCAGACGATGAAGCCCTACCTCGCCGCGAACGCCGAGGTCGCCTCCCGCGGCACCGCCCGTATCGGCGGACGCTTCCTCACCGACCGCATGTTCCGCACGGCGCTGCTGCGCACGGTCTCTGCCCGCTAGGACGGCCAGCGCGTCGCGGCCGACGCTGCGCAGGCCGCCATGGACCGCGGGGTCTCAGCTGCAGCACGCAGCGAGGCTCCGACCTGGGTGTACCGGTTCTCGTGGCCGTCGGGGGTGTTCGGCTTCGCCCAGCACTGCCTCGACGTGCCGTTCTTCTTCGACTGCCTGGGCTCGCCCATCGGCATGGATGCGCTCACCGGCCCGAATCCTCCGCAGGAGCTCGCCGACGACGTCCACGCCGCAGCCGTCGCCTTCATCGCCGGCGGCGATCCGGGATGGGAGCAGTACACCGAGCCCGGACGCTCGACGCAGATCTTCGACACCCCGACCTCGCAGGTCGCCTACGGGTATCGGAGCGTGCGACCGTTGCTGTGACGGGACCTGCGGCCAACGCACGGGAGGGAGCTCACCACCCATGAGCATCAGACTGCTGCGCTTCCAGGCCGAATAGTTCCGACTCGCACCCGGCGGCGACGTCAGGGAGCTCTCAGCGCTCCCACCCCGTGACCAGGACCGGTCTGGCCGCGTAGGTGGCGACAGGATTCGCCAGCGGGCTGGGTTCGTGCTGCCCGGTCGAGACCAGCTGCAGGCCCGGAAGGCGCGTGACGAGGGCCCGGAAGGCTTCGTCGAGCTCGACCCGGGCGACCTGCTGCCCGATGCAGCCGTGCGGGCCGTGCCCGAAGGCGACGTGCCCCCGAGCATCGCGACGCACGTCGAAGGCGTCCGGGTCCTCGAACCGTCGCTCGTCGCGGTTCGCGGAGACCGTCGAGACCGAGACGGTCGTCCCGGCCGCGATGGTGCGATCCGCGATCTCCACGTCCTCGGTGGCGGTGCGGGGGAACACGGTGAGGAACATCGTGCAGAAGCGCACGATCTCCTCGACGGCCCCTGGCACGAGATCGGGGTCCGCGACGAGGGTCCGGTACTGCTCGGCACTGTCCAGGAGCGCGACCGTGCCGGTCGAGATCATGAAGGCGACCGTGTCCCGACCGGACATGCTCAGCATGTGCAGCAGCCCCTCGACCTCGGCGGCGGAGAGGTCGTCGTTCGCGAGCAGGTCGCTGATCACGTCCTCCCCCGGATCCGCTCGCCGCACCTCGATCGCCTCCCGCAGCAGGTCGTGCCGGTCCTGGGGCGGGGCGCCGTGGACGAAGCACTGCGCGTAGCGGTCCACCAGATCGTCGCTCACCCCGAGCACGAGCGCGTGGACCCGGATCGAGATCGGCTCGGCGAAATGCTCGAGCAGATCCGCGACGGGGCCGGCGGCGATCAGGTTCTCCAGCTCCTCGGCCACGATCTCCGCGATGCGCGGCCGGTGCGTCCGCCCTGCCCGCACGGAGAAGCGTCCCGTGACAGCCTTACGCAGCCGCCGGTGCTCCTCACCGTCGAGTCCGAGGATGTTCGTGCTGGCCACGGCGAGCGCGCCGGCATCGTCCAGCGGGCCGCCGGGGAACCCGTCGTCGAGCTGGGCGTCGCTGCGGGGCATGCGCTGGGGCTGCTGGCTGAAGCGCCGATCGGACAGCACCTCCTTCGCCTCGTCGTACCGGGTGACGAGCAGGCCTTCATGCCCGTCCCGGAAGTCCAGCGGCACGAGCGCGTCGGCGTCCCGCCACCGCGCGAACAGCGCCGACGGCTGCGTCGGCATCGAGTCCGCGGGGAGCACGCGCGCCCCGTGGCCCAGGGGGCATGCGGTCATCGTGGGGTCTCCTGGGTCGCTTGGTGTCTCCGGGACATGGGTCAGCCCGTGACCCTGATGGCGCGGGACGGACACAGGGCCTCGGCATCGCGCACCGCGGTGCCGCCCTCGGACTCCGGATCCTCTGCCGCGTTCGGATCCAGGAGCACGACGAGGCCGTCGTCATCCTGGTCGAAGACGTCCGGTGCGGTGAGCGCGCACTGCCCCGCCCCGACACACACTGCTCGGTCGACATCGATCTGCATCATGGCCTGCCTCCCCGTCCGGGTATCTCGGAGGAACCACGATATGCCGCCAACGGTCGCAGAACACGGAGTATCTTGGGCATCTCGCTGAGGATGTTGCTCCATCGATCCCCACGTCGCCACCACCGCGAATCGAGGCACCAGCCGACATGCCGAGCCCCGACCCCGCCGTGCGACTCCATGACCGCTTCCCGACGCTACGGCTCGCCGGCGTCGCCGCGGAGAGGTATCCGCGGTTCATCAACCCCGTCCTCGACCCCCACCACCTCGACGTCCTGCTCCTGACCTTCGTGCTCTCCGGGCAGGGGCACCACCTCATGGGGGCCACGACGCAGAAGATCGTCTCCCCGTCGGTCTCGGTCACGGCACCCGGGCAGACCCACAGCCTCGTCACCGACGACAACGGGCTCGAGGTTGTGAACGTCTTCCTCGACCCCGATCTCCACCCGCTGCCGAACCTGCAGCCCCCGCACGACGAGGCCCTGGCGGCCTTCCTCCCCCTGCCCTCGGCCCCGCAGGTGGTCACCACCGACCTCGCACAGGTCGAACTGGCACCGTCGGACACGATCGCACCGCTGCTCGATCTGCTCGTGCAGGAGACGGAGCATCCGCGGAGCCTCGACCTGCTGTCCTCGCTGCGCACCGCGCTGCTCGCCACCTGCGCACACGCCGTGATCGACCGCGGGCTCATCAAGGCGACCACGTGGACCCACCCGTCGGACGACCGTGTGATCGCCGTGCGCGACTGGCTCGACCGGCATTACCGCGAGCCGCACACCCTGGCCTCGCTCGCGCAGCGCGCCCAGCTCGAGCGCACCTACTTCTCCTCCCGCTTCACGAAGGTCGTCGGACTCCCCTCGAGCGAATACATCGCGCGCCTGCGCATCCGCTACGCCCTCAGCCTGCTCCAGGCGACCGACGAGCCGATCGCCGCCATCGCCCGGAGCAGCGGCTTCCACGACCTGTCGAACTTCGGTCGCACGTTCAGCCGGCTCATGGGGAGGCCGCCGCGGCAGTTCCGCGCGGAGACCCGGAGCGTCCGCCACGACGCGTCGGACGGCGGCGAGGGCGCCGGCTGGCCGCCCACCGGCCGTCCAGGCTCGCCGTGGCAGGATGCCGGCACTGCATGACGTGAGCATGGATGAGGGAGGTGGATCATGGGCTGGATCGTCGACGTGGTGATCGCGCTGATCCTGCTGGGCACCACGGCCTCCGGCCTGAGGTCGGGGTTCGCCGCAACCCTGGGGGCGCTGGCGGGTCTCGCCGCCGGGGCGTGCGCGGCCATATGGGCCATGCCCTTCGTCTCCGACGCCATCGATCCTCCGTGGCGCCTCGTGGCGGTGATCGGCACGCTCATCGCGCTGCTCGTCGTGGGCAGCGGCATCGGCGGACGGATCGGTCACGCGGTGCGGCGCGGGGCCGATCGCCTGCACCTGGGGATCATCGACCGCCTCCTCGGCGGCGCTCTCGGGCTCGTGATCGGACTGGTCGTGGTCTTCCTCGCCGGGAGCGTCGTCACCGGATCCGACGTCTCCGGCTCCGACTTCCCCGCCCTCACGACCGCTGTGGACTCCTCCCGCGTGCTGCAGTTCGTGGACCAGGTGACGCCCGCGCTGTTCGACGGCGTGCTCGCTCGGCTCCGCTGACACCTGCGGGGTGACTCGCAGCGGTGCGCGGCCCGTCGTGCGGCGCTGATTTCCCGCTGCCGCGCATCCCATGGTGGTGCGTCACGAGGTGCTCGTACACCTCCGAGTGTCACTGCCGCCTCCCGGGATGTGAAGTAGTGCCCCGTGTACCCCCGATACCCAGCTGGAAATGCTCAGGAGGAGCGCAGCACTGCGTTTGCGATCAGCAGGTCGAGGCGACGCACATCGATGTGCTTGCCGACATTGATCTTGATATGGCCGGCTCGCGTCCAGAGCTCGATCTCCGCATTCAGGTCCAGGGTGCCGGCGTTCTCCGAGGACCACATGTTGATCGCCGAGTACGGCAGGGAGTAGATCTCCACCTTCTTTCCCCGGAGCCCCTGGGCGTCCCTGACGATCAGCCTCTTCGTCGTGAAGACGGCAGAATCGCGGAACGTCTTCTACGCCGCGATCGCGCGCTCCTCCGGGACGAGCAGCGGCGTGACATCTCCTGGGACCGGGCACTCCTCAAGGAAGGTCCACGAGGTGATCGCAGCAACCGACGTGTCCATAACTGACTCCTTGACTTCGATGAACGACCTGTTCAGCAGGGATCGCTGGGTCTGTGACCTGCACTCAGCGAAGAGTAGCGGCGGGCACTGACACCCGGATAGTGCCTCACGCCCCTGCGGCGAGGACCGTTCTCGTCGCGAGATGGTCGCTGCTCCCGGCGCGGAACGAGGTCGAGGAGGCGACGTCGAGACCCCGGGTGAAGACGTGGTCAATCCGGGCGACGGGGGCGCTCGCGGGCCAGGTGAATCCCGGCGAGATGCCGGTGGGACGCACCCAGTCCGCGGCAGCGCGCAGCGGTCGCAGCGCGGGATCCGTGGAGGCGGCGTTGAAGTCGCCGACCACCAGGACCCGCTCCGAGCGATCTGCGGCGATCACGTCGGCGACCTGGGAGAGCATCTCGTCGCGCCCCTCCTGCTTGCCGAGACGCACGGAGGCCGCGTGCACCAGGTACAGGGAGACGTCCCCGGCAGGAGCCTGGACGGTCACGCGCGCCGCGCGCTTCCACCCCAGCCCCAGCGAGAGCGGTTCGCCCGCGCCGAGCGGGTACCGGCTCCAGATCCCCTCCGTCCCGACCTCGTACCGGTAGGGGTAGTCGGCATCGAGGACCGACTGCGCCGCCGCCCGGCTGTCGGCATCGAGCTCCGTGAGAGCGATGACGCCCGCGCCCTCATCGACCGCGGCCCGGGCGGAGTCCGCGGCGGTCCCGGATTCGGCCCTGACGTTCTGGGCGACGACGACCATCGGGTCGCCCTGTGCATCGGAGCCGACACCCGGCATCGCGGGGACCATCGCGGCGGCCCAGAGGAGTGTCGGCACCAGGAGCACGACGATGCTGCGGCGAGCCGACCACACCGCGAGGATCAGGCAGAGCACGAGCGGGATCGCCAGCCACGGAAGCAGGACAGCACCGATCGTTCCCGCCACTCCGGGGATCCAGCCGCAGACGATCAGCGCGACGAGCACCACCGCGAGGACGACCACGACCCGTTCGCGCCGCACAGGGCGACGGGCCAGCTCCGGCGCGCGCAGAACCTCCGAGGGCGCAGCATCCGAGGGCAGGGACTCTGAGTGCGGCGACTGCGAGGGTGGGGCAGACGTCATGATGAGCTCCTCACGAACGGCCGGATCATCGGCAACCGGGCGGCTCCGGGGGCGCCGGGCGACGAACGCGATGACGCTCGCCGCTGCTGGGCACCACCGTGCCGGAACCACACTGTATGGCGTCCTGACCTGGGCATGCCGAGTGGAACGTCCCTCCTCACAGACCCTCTCCAACGATGCGCAGATCTGGCGAAGACCTACGACATGTCGTGTGGAGGGACGGGGGATCTCAGGCTGCGGTCGCCGCTGGGAACCGCTGGCACGGAGCGACCGGGGGCGACACGGGCCGTGTCGAGCTGAATCATATCGAGAGCGCCAACGCCGAGGTGGTCCGCCAAGGCCGCGCACATCGAGATCGACGCGGACGTGCCGCGGCTCGATCTACCTGCACATTGCGGACGACGCGACGTTCTCTTAGGGAACTTAGGCAGCTTTATCCAGATCAGAAAAAGCCGCCTAAGAACCCTACGCACTCGGTCCATCGACGACTGAGCGTCGCCCACCGCGAGCGTGCGCCCTCACCCCTTCAACCCCGAGAACGCGAGGCCCTCGATCACGCGGCGCTGCATGAGGATGAACAGGATCAGGATCGGCGCCATCGCCATGAGCGAGGCGGCCATCATCACGGGATAGTCGATCACGTACTGCCCGTTCAACGACGCAATGCCGACGGAGAGCGTGCGGTGCTCCGCGCGGCTGGTCACCACCAGCGGCCACAGCAGGTTGTTCCAGGCGGCGAGCACGGTGACGATCGCCAGGGCGCTGATCGATGGGCGGGCCAGCGGGAGCATCACCTTCCAGAAGATCTGGAAGGGGTTCGCCCCGTCCAGCCGGGCGGCTTCCTCCAGCTCGTCGGGAAGGTTCACGAAGAACTGCCGCATGAGGAACGTGCCGAAGGCGCTGAAGATCGTGGGCACCACGATGCCGGGCACGGTATCGAGCCAGCCCAGGTTCTGGACGATCTGGTACTGCGGGATCAGGTACGCCTGGTTGGGGATCATGAGGATCGAGAGCATCACGGCGAAGATCGTGGCGCTGGCCGCGAAGCGCATCCGCGCGAAGGCGTAGCCGGCCAGGCTGCACAGCACCACCTGGCCCACCACGGTCGTGACGGTGACCCGCACCGAGACCCAGAACTGCTCGAGGAACGGGACCTGCCGGAACACCTCGACGTAGTTGTCGAACCGCAGCTCGCTGGGCCAGAACGTCGGCGGCACCGAGGTCACCTCTGCGGTGCTCGAGAGGGACATGACCACCTGCCAGAGGAACGGGAACACCATGATGAACCCGCCGATGGACAGCACCACGTGCGCCCAGACGTTGCTGCCGCGAGGGCCGCCCGGCGCGGACTTCTTCGTCGGCCGATTCGTCGGCCGATTCGTCGGCCTGTTCGTCGAACTCTCCGTGGGTGTATTCATCGGATCCCCGCTGCCCTGCGGGGACATCGTCATGTCAGTCAAGGCGGGCCCTCCGTCTCTGCACGGCGAACTGCACCGCGGTGAGCACCCCGATGATCAGCATCAGCAGGATCGCGATCGCGGCGCCGGTGCCCTTGTCGTTGCTGATGAACGCCTGGCGGTAGAACAGGGACACCATCGACTGGGTGTCGCTGCGGATCGGGTTGGACTCCCCGATCATGATGAAGATCAGGTCGAACAGCTCCATCCCGTGGATCACGCTGAGCACGGTGAGGAAGAAGATGCTGGGGCTCAGCAGCGGCACCGTGATGGAGATCAGCTGGCGCCAGTTCGAGGCGCCGTCGATCCGCGCCGCCTCGTACATCTCCGGGGAGATGCTCCGCAGGCCCGCGCCGAGGATGATGATGTTGAACCCCAGCGAGGACCAGATCCCCACGATCCCGATGGCGATCAGCGCCACCCATTCCGTCGAGGTCCAGAACACGGCGGGGATGCCGAAGATGCCCAGGAACTGGTTGAGGATCCCGTACTGGCTGTTGAAGATCATGCCCCACACCAGGGCGATCGCTGCCGGCATCGACACGAAGGGCGCGAAGTACAGGACCCGATAGAAGGCCGCGAACCGCAGCCCGGGGCGGTTCAGGAGGCTCGCGACGTAGATCGAGATCGGGATGCCCAGCAGCAGCATCGCGGTGTACGCCAGGGTGTTGATCAGCGCGCGCGGCACCTCACCGGACTGCAGCAGATCGACCCAGTTCTCCAGCCCCACGAACTCCGCGCCGCCGAACACGCCCCAGCTGGTGAACGAGTAGTACGCGGTCTGGATCACGGGCCAGAAGTAGAAGATCGCCAGCCCGATCAGCGTGGGCAGCACGAACAACCAGGGCCAGGCGCCGTCGGGGTTGGGGGCGCGACGGGATCTGCCGGGGCCCGTCCCACCACGCCCCGTCCCACCACGCCCCGTCCCACCGCGCCCCGTCGGCCCGCTCGTCCCGCGCCCGCGGCGCCCAGCGGCCGGCCCGCTCGAGGGCCGTTCCGCGGCCGCCTGGGTCACGCCTCCTCCTCGGCCAGCAGCGCGTCGATCTTCTCGTCCAGCTGGGTCGTCCCCTCCTCCACGCTCAGGTCACCGGCGAGGATCTTGGGGACCATGTCGCTCTCGACCACCAGCCACGCCTGGGTGTTCGCGGAGACCGGGTACGGGAAGCCGTACTCCGCCGCGGATTTCGGGAAGACGTCCAGGTCGTACTCGGGGTGGGCGTCGATATAGGCCTGCTCGGTGCCTTGGAAGGCAGGGATCGAAGCCCCGGACTCACCGATGATCTCCTGGCCCTCCTGAGAGCCGTGGTAGACGGCGAACGCGGCCGCCGCCGAGGCGTTCTCGCTCGCCGCGTTGGCCACGACCGCGCCGCCGTGCAGGACCACGCCGCGCTGCTCCCCGATGGGCAGCTGGACCACCTGGATGCTCTCGCCCACGGCGGAGTCGACATAGCCGGCCACGCGGAAGCTGCCGCCGTAGACCATCGCGGCCTTGCCGCTCTTGAACAGCTCGTCCGGCGAGGTGTCGGCGGTGGTCTGGATGGAGGGCGAGGAGCCGTCCTCGACCATGTCGCGCAGGAACTGCAGGGCGGCGCGGCTGCCGTCGCTGGAGTACTGCGCCTTGGTGGAGTCCTCGTTGAGCACCTCGCCCCCGGCCTGGAAGATCAGGTTGTAGAAGAGCTCCTGGTTGTAGGCGCCGCCGGCGAAGCCGTAGACCCCGTCGTCGGCGAGCGCCTCGCTGATGCTCTTCGACGCCTCGTGCAGGTCGTCCCAGGTCCAGTCATCGGTGGGGACGTCCACACCGGCCTTCTCGAACAGCTCCGTGTTGTACCAGAGCCCGATGGAGTCGTAGGAGGTGGGGACGCCGTAGGGAGTGCCCTCGTAGGTGTACAGATCGGCCATGGCCTCGGGATAGTTCCCGAAGTCGAGGTCCCCGGAGTCCACGGCGGCATCGAACGGCACGAGGATGTCGTGGCTCGCGTACAGCTGGAAGTTGGGGCCGTTCATCATGAAGGCGTCGGGCAGGTTGTCACCGGAGGCCTGGGTCTGCAGGCGGGTGAAGAACTCCTTGAACGGGCTCTTGGTGACCTCCACCGTGATGTTGGGGTACTTCTCGTTGAATCCGGCGATCACGGACTCCCAGTCGAAATCCGATTCCCAGGCCGCGAACTCGATGGACGCCTCCATCTCGGTGTCCGAGATGTCGATGTCGCCCCCTCCACCGCCGGAGCCGCCGCTGCCGGAGCCACCGCTGCTGCACCCCGCCGCCGTCGCGGTGAGCCCTCCCAGGGCGAGTCCTGCCAGTACTGTCCGTCTCCTCATGACCGTGCCTCTCTCGTTGCTCGTCCTGTGGTCTGTGGTGGTCGCCTGCCCGGGCCGTCACGGCTGGGGGACAGCAGTCCCTCCGCCCGGTCCTCGGATCCTGTCTCCGGCCTCGTCCCGGGCCGACGCATCGAGAAGGTGACGGTGGTGAAGTCGAACCTGTCCCCGCGATACACGGAGCGCCCCAGCTCGAGCCTCCTGCCGCGGCGGTCGAAGCCGATCTGCGTGGCGAACAGCGCGGCGGCGCCGACGGGCATCTCGAGCAGCTCGGCGTGCTGCGCATCGACCGTGATGGCGGAGATCCGCCGGTCATGGCGGGAGACGATGCTGCCGTAGCGGGTCTCGAGCAGCTCGTAGAGGGACCCGCGGAGATCTTCGGACAGCAGTCCGGGGAACAGCTCCTGAGGCAGCCACACTTCCTCGAGCGCCATCGGGCTGGCGTCGGCCAGACGCAGCCTGCGCAGGCGCCACACGGCGTTGCCCGGCGGGATCCCGAGGTCCCGCGCGACGGTGACGTCGGCGGTTTCCTCCTCGGCCTCGAGCACCTGGCTCGAGGGGCGCCATCCGCGCGCTTGGGCGTCCTGGGTGAAGGAGGTCAGCTGCGGGGCCTTGGTCAGCCGGGGATCGATGACCATCGCGGGCCCGCCCGCCGTGGAACGGATCTGCTGCTGCTCGCGGAGCATGGCCAGGGCGGCGCGCACGGTGGCCCGGGCGACCCCGAGCTCGGCGGCGAGCCGGCGTTCGGAGGGGAGGACGGCGGAGGGCTCGCTCCCGGCGATGTAGCGCGCCTCGATGGCGTCGCGCACCTCGTGGGCGATTCGCGCGGGTCGCATAGGGCACCTCCTCGTTCCCCGTCCCGTTCTCCTCAGATCCTGGACCACCGGTCCGTGCACTGCAATGGCTGGTGCGCCGTGGTCTGCTCATGACCGGGCATTCCCGCAGGAGCGCACCGACTTTCCGATCCAGTGGTCTGGAAACTCTGGCCCCGCCCCCACCCCCGCATTACGCTCCGAAGCATGGTCGGAGCCCCGCCGCAGCAGCCCATCACCAGCGACCGCATCGCCGTCATCGATGCGGGCAAGTCGACCCTGCGCGCGGCCGTTTTCGCCGGCGATCGCCTGCTGGCGCACCATGACGAGCCCGGCGGGCTGCCCCATCCGCATGCGCCCGGCGCGCAGAACACCGTGGTCGAGAGGGTCACGGGCATCCTGGACCGCCTCGGTCACGCCCCGTATCGCACGCTCGTGCTGGCCGCGACCGGGGTGCGCAGCATCGGACCGTACGAGTCCCGGCTCCGTGACGCGCTCGCGGAACAGCTGGGCTGTGAGGTGCTGCTGGAGAACGACGTGGTCGCCGCCTATCTGGGGGTGCTCGGGCCTCGCCCGGGGGTGCTCGTCCAGGCCGGTACCGGCTCGGTGGTGCTCGCGGTCGACGCGGACCACGCTCCCGTGCTGCTGGACGGCTGGGGGCATGTGGGCGGAGATCGCGGCAGCGGGTACGCCCTGGCGCGCGCCGGGATCCGTGCGGCCTTCTCCGCTCTCGACGACCTCGCCCCTCCCACGGCGCTGACCAGGCTGCTGCTGGGGGAGGATCCGGAGCTGGCCCTCCACGACCTCTATTCCTCGAGCACCCCGATCCAGTGCGTCGCCGCCCTGGCCCCCAAGGTGCTGCACGCCGCGGCCGGCACGCACGGCTCGGACGGGCCCGGCGGAGCCCACGGGGCCGACGGGGCCGACGGGTCCGACCGCGCCGCAGAGACCGACGAGATCGACGAGATCGACGACCCGGGCGGGACCGGAGAGTTGCAGGAACCCGATGCAGCGGCTCTCGCCGTGGTCACCGAGGTGGCCGACGAACTGGTCGCCACGGTGCTCGCCGCCGGCCGGCGCCTGGGCGATCCGCAGCTGGCCACCCTGCCCGTGGTCGCCGTGGGCGGGCTCTTCGCCGATGACCTCTTCCGCGACGCTGTCGCCCGGAGCCTGCGCGAGGACACCGCCGGCGCCGAGCTGAGCCTCGGCGACGGGGATGCGCTGCACGGTGCCCTGCTGCTCGCCACCACCCGGGCAGAACCGATCACCCGGCAGCTGACCGCCGCCTTCCGCCGCTGACCCGCCCCCGGCACCGTCCGTGCCGGTCGCCGATCCACCGCCGTGCGCACCCTCCAGTCACCGACCCACCGCCCTTCGCCCCTCAGCTCTCCGGAAGAGGACCCATGACGGCCATCGAGACCTACCGCAGCGCCGTGCTCGAGCTGATCGGGCGCGGCGCCGACCAGGACGAGCAGCTCACCCGCGCTTCCCGCCTCGTCGCCCGCTCGCTCCAGGACGGCGGCGTGCTCCACGTGTTCGGGTCCGGGCACTCGATGCTGCCGGCGATCGACGCCACCTTCCGCGCCGGCGGCCTCGCCCCGGTGAACCTGCTCCACGACCCTTCGCTCGCGCCGTGGGAGCCCAGCCGGGTCTCCCGCGTGGAACGGCTCGAGGGCTACGGGTCCGCGATCGCGGATCTGCAGGGCCTCCGCCGGGGTGAGGTCCTCGTGGTCATCTCCCACTCCGGCATCAACCCCGTCCCCACGCAGCTCGCCCAGCGCGCCCGCGAGCGCGGGCTCACCGTCGTGGCGATCACCAGCCGTGAGCACTCCCTGGCCGGGACCTCGAGGCACTCCGAGGGCCTGCGGCTGCTGGACGTCGCCGACATCGTGCTGGACACCCACGCCCCGATCGGGGACGTCGCCCTCACGCTCGAGGACGGCACGGAGACCGGCCCGACGTCCACGATCCTCGCCACCCTGCTCGTGCACTCCCTCGCGATCGGGGCGATGGAGGAGCTCAGCGCGACCGGGGTGCGACCGCCGGTGCTGCGCAGCATGAACCGCGCCGGCGGCGACGACTCCAACGACGCCGTGCTCGCTCCCTACCGCGGGAGGCTGAGCCGTGAGCCCTGAGCCGGCCGGAGGGTCGTCGTCGTTCGAGGACCCGGCTGCGCCCGACGACCCGACCGCGCCCGGCGGGCCGAGTGAGCTCGACGGGCTGCGCGAGCTCGACGGGCCGGGTGAGCTCGACGGGCTGCGGGAGCTCGTCGGCCGCCGCGCCCCAGGGCTCCTCCCCCATCTGCACCTGGACCTCGTGCCCCGCCTCCGGACTCCGGAGGACGCTCCCGAGGACGTACCGGAGGACGCACCTGACGGCGCCCGCGCCGAGCACGTGACGGTCGAAGCCTCCGGTGGGGAGCTGCGCCTCACGGCCACGACCGCGTCGGCCGCCGCCGTTGGGCTGGCGCGCGCCCTGGAGGATCTCTGCGGCGCCGACCTCTCCGTCGACGGCCCGTCGGTCGTCGAGGTCCCGTCCCCGCTCCCCGAGGCACCCCCGCAGCGCTACGAGACCTCGCTGGGCCTGCGCTATCACCTGAACCCGGTGGCCTTCGGGTACACGATGGCGTTCTGGGACTGGGAGCGCTGGGAACGGCACATCGACTGGATGGCGCTGCACGGGGTGACCACACCGCTGAACCTCGTGGGTCACGACGCGGTGCTGGTGCGCATGCTGGCGGATCTGGGCATGGATCGCGACGCGGCCGCCCGGTTCGTCGGCGGGCCCGCGTTCCTCCCGTGGACCACGATGGGGATCACGCACGACCTCGGGGCGGCGCTCACCGAGGAGGCGCTGACCGCCCGCGCCCGGCTGGGCCGACGGATCGCCGACCGCGAGCGAGAGCTGGGGATGACCGTCGTGCTCCCCGGATTCGGAGGGCAGCTGCCGGCCCAGCTGGCCGGGACCGAGCGGACCATCGACTGGCAGGGATGGCAGAACTCGCTGGCGGACCCTGGCTCGGTCCTGTTCGCGCAGGCCGCAGCATCCCTGCACCATCACCAACGAGAACTCCTGGGCACGGACCACCACTACGCCGTGGACCCGTATATCGAGTCCGTGCCGCCCACGACGTCCCCGCAGGAGCTCGCCGACCACGCCGAGGCGATCTTCGAGGGGATGCGCGCCGCGGACCCGGACGCCGTGTGGATCCTGCAGGGATGGCCCTTCCACTACAAGGCGGCCTACTGGACGGCCGACCGTGTGCGCAGCCTGCTCTCCCGTGTCCCCGAGGATCGGCTGATCCTGCTGGATCTGTGGGGCGAGCACGCCCCGATGTGGCACAGCACCGACGCGATGTACGGCAGGCGCTGGCTGTGGTGCCTCGCCCACACCTTCGGCGGCCGCTTCGGGCTCTTCGGCGACCTCACCTCGCTGGCCGAGGATCTCGCCGGGTTCCGGGAGGCTGCGGCCGACGGCACGCGGGGCCGGCTCGAGGGGTTCGGCATCACCACCGAAGCCCTGGACGACAACGCCGTGGTCTACGAGCTCGCCACGCGGGCCCTCTGGGATCCGATGCCGGCCACGCCGGCCTGGTTCGCGGAGCACATGGCCCGCCGCTGGGGCGTCGCCCCGGACAGGCCGACGGCACAGGCCGCGCAGGCAGCCTGGGAGTTGCTCCAGCAGACCCTCTACGGCCGGGGTCGCACGCGCGCCACCCCGTCCCCGCTGATCGCCCGGCCCTGGTCCGCGGAGCTGCCCTTCGCGTCCCAGCGTCTGGCAGGCGAGCCGCTGCCCGCGGCGGACGGTCCGCCGTCCTCGAACCTCGACGCCGAGAACGACGCGGAGATGCTCGGCGCGCTGGCCCCGCTGGCGGGTGCGGTGCGCGGACTGGTCCCCCTGCTCGCACGGGCGGAGGGCCCTGACGCTCTCGCGCACGACGTCGCACAGCTCGCCCTGCACGTGGGGGCGCAGTCCGCGCGCGCTCCGCTGCGGGCCATGGTCGCCGCCGCGGCCGCAGGGGATGCGCAGCGGGTGCGCCGGGAGTTCGCCGCCCTGGAGAACCTGGTGCTCGCCGCCGACGCCGTGGCCGCGACCCGGCCGGAGCTCCTCGTCGGCCGCTGGATCGCCGACGCGCGCGCCGTCGCCGGAGCCGGAGCCGGAGCCGGAGCCGGAGCCGGAGCCGGAGCCGGAGCCGGTACCAGGGTCGACCACAGGGTCGACGCCGACGAACGGGTGGCCGATGCGCTCGAGCGCGACGCCCGCTCCCTCATCAGCGTCTGGGGCGAGCAGGATAGCGGCCTGCACGACTACTCGGCGCGTCACTGGTCCGGCTCGCTGACGGATCTGCATCTGGCCCGGTGGCGGGCCTGGGCGAACTGGCTGGCGTCGGCCGCCGACGGTGAGGCCGCGCCGTCGGACCCGGAGCCGCTGCGCGCCGAGATCCGCCGGATCGAGGAGGACTGGCGGGATTCGACCAGCCCGTATCCCACCGCGCCCCGCGGAGACCTCGCCGCCGCGGCGCTCGCTCTCCTGGACCTCGCCGAACCGCAGCTCCCCCGCATCGTCCCCGCCACGACGTAGCGCCCGGCCCCTCCCCGCACGCCGTCCGACGACCCAGCACCCAGACCGCAGACCGCAGCCCGCAGCCCGCAGCCCGCAGCCCGACTCGAGGAGGACCATGACCGCCCGCCGACCCAACATCCTGCTCATCCTGTCCGACGACCACGCCAGCCACGCCATCAGCGCGTACGGGTCCGTGGTCACCCACACCCCGCACATCGACCAGATCGCCGAGCGCGGCCGCCGCGTGGACAGCTGCTTCTGCACGAACTCGGTATGCACCCCGAGCCGCGCCTCGATCCTCACCGGCCAGCACAGCCACCGAAACGGCGTCACCACCCTCCACTCCCCGTTCGACGCCACGCTGCCCACGTTCGCGACGCAGCTGCAGGCGGCCGGCTATCGCACGGGGATCGTGGGGAAATGGCATCTCGGAGAGGGCGAGGGCCATGACCCGCAGGGCTTCGACCACTGGGAGGTGCTGCGCGGGCAGGGCGAGTACGTCGACCCCCAGCTGCTCTCCCCCAGCGGCGTCGAGATCGCGCCGGGATATGTCACCGATGTGCTCACCGAGCGGGGCCTGGCCTGGGTCGATTCCCTGGAGGGCAAGGAGCCCTGGTGCCTGCTGATCTATCACAAGGCCCCGCATCGCAACTGGCAGCCCGATGCGCGCCATGCCGGGACGCACAGCGCGCCCATCCCGCTGCCGCGCACCTTCGAGGACGACTACGCGGGGCGCTCGTCGGCCGCCCATCTCGCGGCGATGCGCGTGGCCGACCATCTGACCACGAACGATCTGAAGATCGACCCGCCGACGGACCTCCCGCGGGAGCAGCTCGCCCGCTGGAAGTACCAGCGGTTCATGGAGGACTATCTGGACTGCGTGGCCGGGATCGACGACAGCGTGGGCCGCGTGACCAGCTGGTTGCAGCAGCGCGGGGACGCCGAGGACACGATGCTGATGTACAGCTCCGACCAGGGGTTCTTCCTCGGCGATCACGGCTGGTTCGACAAGCGGTTCATCTACGAGGAGTCGATGCGGATGCCGCTGCTGGTCAGCTATCCGCGGCGGATCACCCCCGGTGCGCCGATGGAGCAGCTGATCACCAACGTGGACCTCGCCCGCACGATCCTCGACGCGGCGGGCGCCGAACCCCACCCGGACATGCAGGGGATGAGCTTCTTCCCCCAGCTGTGCGGCTCGGACGCGCCGACGCAGGACGCGGTCTACTACCGCTACTTCGAGCACGACGACCGCGAATCCCATGTGCTCGCCCACTACGGGCTGCGCACCGACCGCTACAAGCTCATCTACTTCTACAACGACGGCCAGGGCCATCCGGGCTCCTCGACGCGCCGCTTCGTCCCCGAATGGGAGCTCTACGACCTGCGCGCCGACCCCGGCGAGATGCTCAACGTCGCCCACGATCCGGCCTACGCCGAGGTGCGCCGGGAGCTCACCCACCGTCTCTGGGACCTCCAGGCCGAGCTCGGCGACCAGCCCCATCCGGAGCAGCCGCACCCCGACGAACTGTTCCCCGAACCTCCGCATCCGCACGAGCGGTTCCCGCACCCCCTGCATCCCCTCACCTCGAAGGACTGACCCGTGACCAGCTTCTCCCGCCGTGCCGCCCTGACCGCCCTGCCCGTGACCGGTCTGCTGGGAGCCGGCGGCGCGAGCACTGCCGCCGCACAGGCCGCGCCCGTCGCCCCCGTCGCATCGACCGCGCCCACCGCACCGACGGCTCCCGCGGAGGACTCACCGGTCCGACTCGCGTTCGTCGCCGACACCCACGCGGATCCCGAGAACGCGGAGACCACGGCCCGGCTGCGGGCTGTGTTCGAGGCCATCGAGGCCTTCGATCCGACGCTGGTGATCCACGGCGGCGATGTCACCGAGCACGGCATCGAGGCCGAGTACCAGGCGTTCGAGGAGGCCGTGCCCACCGGTCTGCGGGAGCGGATCGCCGCGGTGCCGGGCAACCACGAGACCCGCTGGGATGCGAGCGCCGGGAAGCTGCGCGCGCAGTGGATCGGCGAGGAGGTGCGGTTCCAGGACGTCGACGGGATGCGCGTGATCCTCGCGGACACCACCACGCACCAGCAGGAGGTCGCCTGGTGGTCCGCGCGGGCGCTCACCGAGCTCGAGCAGGCGCTGCGCTCCGCGGGGAACCTGCCCTGCGTGCTCGTGACCCACTTCCCGATGGGCGAGGGCTACTACTACGTCGCCAACCAGCAGGAGTTCGAGGACGTGCTCGCCACGCACCCCATCGCCCTGCACCTGACCGGGCATACCCACCGCGAGCTGCTCACCCGGGTGAACCGGCGCGACCAGCTCGAAGCGGCGGCCGTGAAGATCGACGCCGCCTACTACGAGCTGACCGGGAGCATCGACAGCCTCCAGGTCACCCGCGTGGACATCCCCGACCCTGCCGCGCCCACGCAGACGGTGCGCACCCCAGTGACCACCTACGACCTGACCCCGCAGCCCGGCCGGGACACCGCCCTGCCGCTGGGGAACCGCATCGAGGACGACGGCGGATCCATCGCCCTTGACGTGACCCTGCGCGGCTCGTTCCAGGGGGCTCTGGACGCGGTCCTCTACGACACCACGGTCTATGCCGGACGCAACGACAAGCTGCCGTGGACTCCCCTCCAGGGCAGCGGCCACCGGTTCTCCGGACGCCTGGACGCCTCCGCCCTGGCCTCCGGGAGGCAGCGCGTGCACGTGCGGGTGCGGCCGGATGACGGCTCCGGGAACCGTCTGCTCACCCTCCCCGTCGTCCACGGGAGCAGGGGCACTGCCTGGGAGGCGGCGCTCCCGGGGATGATCCAGGGCGGGCCGGCAGTCGTCGGCGCGGACGACGGGAACAGCGGGGGCGGCGGCGAGGTGCTCGTGGTCGGCGACAGCACGGGAACGGTCCTCGGACTCGACCGCTCCGGTGCGACGCGATGGACGGCCGACGTGGACGGCGAGATCCGCCATGATCTGCTCGCCGTCGACGGCGGACGCTCCGTCGCCGTGCCCGACACCGCCGGGTTCGTGCACCTGTTCGCGGCCGACGGGT
Organism: Brachybacterium tyrofermentans; assembly: GCF_039526165.1. NCBI lineage: Bacteria > Bacillati > Actinomycetota > Actinomycetes > Micrococcales > Dermabacteraceae > Brachybacterium > Brachybacterium tyrofermentans. The sequence continues at coordinate 35,455 of NZ_BAAAIR010000047.1, read as the reverse complement.
CGCGCCTCTGGCGATACGGGACCGACGCGCCGCTCGCCGCAGATCCCGGCACCGGGACGATCGACGGCGCCGAGGTGCTGATGGTCTGCTCCGGCGCGACGCTGCACGTGATCGACGCGGCCACCGGGGGAAGGCTCTGGACGGCCCAGCTGCCCGCCTCGTCCATGGGTGCGCCCGCCACCGACGGCGAGCGCGTGTACGTCGGCGGCGGCGACGGCTGCGCGCACGCCCTGGACGCCCGGACCGGGGCGAGCGTGTGGACCACCTCGCTCACGGACAAACAGGGCAGCTACCAGCGGTTCATCTACGGACCGTGGAACGATGCGATCACCGTGCTCCCCGACGGCGGGGTGATCGCCTCCGGGATCGCGGACACCTGGTGCCTGGAGCCGGATGACGGCAGCTCGCGCTGGCGCGTGGACGGGTCCTTCCAGTACGCCCACGAGGCGCTCACCGAGGACGGGGATCTGGTGCTGGCCAACGAGGGCGGCGAGATCGTGTGCATCGATCCTGCGACCGGTGCGGAGATCACCCGCCTGGCGACGGCGGAGCGGATCCTCGACGAGGGCTTCGTGCTCGACGGCGACGTCGTCTACGCGGCGAGCCACTCCGGGCTGATCACCGCCGTCGACCTCGGCTCCGGCAGCATCGAGCAGCTCACCCGCCTCAGCACCGCCCCCGTGCTCGCCCGCGGCACGCTCTTCGGCGGCCACCTCGTGTTCGGCGACCTGGCCGGGACGGTGCATGCCGTGGAGCGGGTCTGACGGCTCGGCGGCACGGGGCCCGGAAGAAGGCGAAGGCAGGAGGCAGGAGGGGCGCTGGAGGGGCGCACGAGGGAGCGCACGAGGGAGCGAGGAGACCGCCGTACGGGGACGGGCGCCACTCTCCGCACACTTCCGACCTGCACCCTTCCGACCTGCACCCCTACACTCGCTCCATGACTACGACGTCCCTGATCACCGGTGCCAGCTCCGGCCTCGGCACCGAATACGCCCGCCAGCTCGCCCGTCGCGGTGACCGCCTTGTGCTCGTGGCTCGCGACGGCGGCCGGCTCGAGGCTCTGGCCGCCGAGCTGCAGCGGGCAGGAGCCGAGGGTGTCGAGGTCCTGAGCGCGGACCTGTCCTCGCCCGACGGCATCACCGCGGTCACCGACCGCCTCACGGACGCGGCGCGACCTGTCGACACGCTGATCAACAGTTCCGGCTTCGGCCTCCCGCTCGCCTTCGAGAAGAACGACATCGAGGACGAAGCGCGCCACCTCCGCCTCCATGCCGAGGTGCCCATGCGGCTCATGCATGCAGCGCTGCAGGGCATGCTGGCCCGGCGCTCCGGCACGATCCTCAACATCTCCTCGGCCTCGGCCGTCATGCCGCGCTCCACCTATGCGGCGGCGAAGTCCTGGCAGGTGATGTTCTCCCGCTGGGCGAACAGCAGCTATGGCCCCCGCGGAGTCACCGTCACGGCCGTGTGCCCCGGATACACCCACACCGAGTTCCATGAGCGGCTGGGCCTCGCGAAGGGCGAGGAGGGCATCCCGAACTGGCTGTGGCTCGATGCCCCGCGGGTCGTCGAGGACTCGTTGCGGGACGTGGGCCGCGGCAAGGCGGTCTCCGTGCCGAGCAAGCGCTACAAGGCGATCTACACCGCCGCCCGCCTCGCGCCGACGGGGCTCATGGCGAAGCTCGCTGCGCGGGGGCGCTGAGCCGATCTTTCAAGACGCGGTGACGACGTCAGGAGGCCGACGCCTCCGGGAACCGCTTCGCGGTCCGTGTCCGTGCCTTCTCCCGCTCCACCTCGCGGTCCTTCGGCGGGGCGGAGGTCACCAGATCCGCCAGCAGATGCTCGGTGACGTGGGCGATCTCGGCGACGGCGCGCTCGAACACCTCCGCATTGGCCTGGGACGGCTTCGGCATCCCGCTGACCTTGCGCACGTACTGCAGCGCGGCGTCGTGCACCTCCTGCGAGGTGGCCTCCGGGGCGAAGTTATGGAGCGGTCTGATGTTCCGGCACATGGAGCAAGGCTGGCACGGGGCGGCGGGGGCGACAAGAGCTGGCCCCCTCCCTCCGACAGTCCGACTCCCATGCAGAGCCCGCGGGCGGGTGTCGTCGAGCGCGCTACGCTGTGTGCATCACGACCGGTTCCGCCCGCAAGGGTCCAGGGCCGGTCGTCATCTTTCGGCCATCAGCCGATCCTGCTGCTGGCGGAAACGCCCTGGATATGACCCAGCCTCAGCCTGGGAAGGTCTCCAAGAGCTACGACGAGCAGGTCGATCAGCTTGAGGACGTATCGATCCTCGGTGCCGATCAGCTCGGATCGTTCACGCTCGATGCGCTGATGGTGATCGGGGCGGCATCCTCCCCGGGAAGCTCCACCGTGACGCCTTCGCCGGGCCAGTCGTAGCCCGCCGGGAGGTCGGCGGCGCTGATCGTCAGCGGGCCCTGCGGGCCGCTGAGGAACACATAGCACTGCCCGTCGTTCTCCACGGCGCGGGCCCACGTCGTCCCCGGGATCTCCTGCTCGCCGAGCCCGCGCGAGCCGGCCAGGTGCGCCTTGTGCTCGGCCATGAACTCCCCGACCGCTTCGAGGGTCTTCACCTGGAGCTCGGGCAGCGTGCCGTCGGCCCGCGGGCCCACGTTCAGCATGACCCGACCATCCTTGGAGACCGCGTCGACCACGTGACGGATCGCCCGCGGTCCGGACATGTACTGGGTCTCGTCCTCGACCTGGTTATAGCCGAAGGACAATCCGATCCCGCGGTTGTTCTCCCACGGCTGGTCCTCGGGGATCTCCCCGGCCTGGTACTCCGTGGTCACGAAGTCCTGGTGCGCGCCGGAGAAGCGGTCATTGATCAGGCCCTCCGGGCGCTGGTCGTAGAAGTACTCGAGCAGCTCGCCGAGCCCTCCTTCGTCGAAGTGGAAGTTCTCGTCGGGCCAGCCGATGTCGTTCCAGAACACGTCCGGCTGGTACCGGTCGATGATGTCGCGCATGTGGGCGCTGCAGTACTTTCCATACTCGTCATCACGCGGCCGCTTCAGATCGGAGACGTCCTTGCCGCTCTCGAGCGGCTCAGTGGGCCGCACGTGCCAATCCAGCCCGCCGGAGTAGTACACCCCGAAGCGCAGCCCGGCTTCCTTCGTGGCCTCGGCGATCGCTCCGACGAGGTCCTGGCGCGGCCCGCGCCGCACGGTGTTGCGATCCCCGGTGCCCGGGGCGTCCCACAGCGTGATCCCGTCATGGTGCTTGGTGGTGGGGATGACGTAGTCGGCGCCGGCCCGGCGGAACAGATCAGCCCAGGCCGACGGATCGAAGTTCGTCGGCTCCCACTGGTCCAGGAAGTCGTCGTACGGGGCGTTGCCGTGAACCTCCCGATGATGCTCCGCGGCGGGCGAGCCCTCGATGCGGATGGTGTTGAAGTACCACTCCGCGTAGGGGTTGTGGGCGAACCAGCCGAGGTCATCGGCGATCGCTCCGAGCTCGGCCGTGGGCTCCGCCCAGGCGGGGACCGAGTACGCGCCCCAGTGGATGAAGATGCCCAGCGGGGCGTCGCGGAACCAGTCGGGCAGTCGCTGCGGAAGGGCGTCCCAGGTCGAGGAGTCGCTCATGAGGGTCTCTCTTTCCAGAGGGTCGTGATGGTCATCGTGGCAACATCCGGAGGGCGGTCGCCCTGCTCCTGCGCTGCAGGTGACGTTCCTGCGCTGCCGGTGACGTTCCTGAGCTGTGGTCGACGTCGTCGGTCCGACACCGCAACGGGGCGAGCGCCCCGCCCGGGACTCAGCCCCCGACGGGCCCGCCTCGCTGCGCGAGCTTGTCCTTGATCCCGCGCACCGCACGCCCGAGGCCGGTGGCCTCGGCCTCCTCCTCGGCAGGGGTCTCCACGAAGTCGACGATCGCGCGCATGGTCGCCACGTCGATGCTGGGCATGCCGCCCGCCAGCAGGGTCCCGATCCGCTGCCCCACGAGGGTCTCGAGGTGTGCGGCCGCTTCGTCGCCGCGCTTCTCGCGAGCGGTCTCGAGCCTGTCCGCCAGCATGCGCGCCGCCACTGGGGACGCGGGGATGGGCTCGGGGTGGCCGGCGACGGTGATCTGTTCCAAGGGGCGTCCCAACGTGTCGTGGATCAGCGCGCCGCACGATCCGGCGCGAGGGCAGGTCGACTGCGACCTGCTTCACAGCACAGTACCGGGATCCGCGCCCTCTGCGGGAGACGCTCCACGCCCCGTCGGACCCGTTGCCGGCCGAGTCCGGAGCGACCCAGCACGGTACGAAGCGCCGCCATGCCAGCGAAGCAGGCAGGACGGTCGCCACCAGAAGGCCAGCCAACGATGCGCTAGAATCAATCGAAGTAAACGCAAGGCCTTATGGATGGATGAGAAACGAGGAGGGGTCATGTCAACAGCTGACGCACTGGCATCGACGACCTACAGCGCAGGCGACCAGCGCCAGCTGGGACGCATCCATGACGCTCTCGCGGCGGACGAAGCTCTCGATCCGCTCCCTCGGTACTACCTCGTCGGAAGCGGAACGGACGAGCCTATTGAGCTGCCCGAGGAGATCTACCAAGTGCTCCGCCAGGCGGTGGACGCGATGCAGAAGGGGCTGTCGGTGACGATCTCGCCGACGTCCCAGACGCTGACCACCCAACAGGCAGCAGATCTGCTCGGCATCAGTCGACCGACGCTGATCAAAACCCTCGACAGCGGCAAGCTCCCCTACACCCGCTCGGGCACGCACCGGCGTCTGGCGCTCACCGACGTCCTCGACTATCGAGAGAAGCGCCGCCAGGAGCAGTACGCCACCATCGAGGCGCTCTCGGTCGAGGTCGACGAATCGACCGACATCGACAAGATGCTCGACGATCTCAAGTCAGCACGGAAGGCCGTATCCACCAAGCGCCGTGCCCGATGAGCACGCAGACATAAGCTGACCGCATGTTCGCCGCCGTCCTCGACACCAGCGTGCTCTGGCCGAGCCTGCAGCGAGACTTCCTGCTGTCACTGGCCGCAGAGGGCAGCTACCGGCCGCTCTGGAACACTGCGATTCTCGAAGAGCTCGTCTTCCACGAAGCGAAGAAGCTCGAGTCGCGAGGCGAACACGTGGACCGCGCCACGACACGCGCTCAGCGGCTGATCGGGCAGATGTCGCAAGCCTTCGACGATGCGCTGGTCACCGGATGGGAGCCGCTCGAAGGCACCTTCGATCTTCCTGACCCGGACGACGAGCACGTGCTCGCCGCGGCCGTGATCGGTGGCGCCGAAGTGATCGTGACTAGCAACCTGAAGGACTTCCCGGCCGGTCGAGTCCCGAAACCGATCCGGGCTATCCCACCAGCGGAGTTCGTCGTCGATACCGTTCGGCAGCACCTCGCTCCTGCCTGTCGGGCTGTGCTCGAGATCTGCGCGCGAAGCGGGCGGCGTGGACCTGCGCTCACACCCGATGACGTGCTCTCAACGCTCGCAGAACGTTATGGGATGACGGAGGCCGCAGAACTGCTCAGCAACGCGCCCGGGCTTCGCAGAACGAGCCGGTGACACGAGCCGGTGAGGGGTGCGCCCGCGCCGATCCGTGGCAGCTTCGCTCGCACCACCTTTCCTGGCCGCTCGTCGAACCCGCCTATAGGATCGAGGCGTACTCACCGCTTCCAGCGTCGGCAGCGATGCCTTGCCGACCCGCGCTGGAGCCCTCGTGACCTCGCCTTCCCCCTCGCCGACCGCCCCACTGTCCCCCGGACGCCTGCGGCTGGTCATCCTGGCCATGTCGCTGGGCGCCTTCGCGATCGGCACCACCGAGTTCGCGAGCATGGGCCTGCTGCCCCAGATCGCGGAGTCGCTCGACGTGGGCATCCCCCAGGCCGGCATGCTCATCACCCTGTACGCCCTGGGCGTGGTGATCGGGGCACCGCTGGTGACGATCGCCGCGGTGAAGCTGCCCCGCGCGAAGCTCCTCGTGCTGCTGATCGCCCTGATCGGGGTGGGGAACCTGCTCTCGGCGCTGGCCACGGACTTCACGGTGCTGGCGTCGGCCCGATTCGTCGCCGGCCTCCCCCACGGCGCGTTCTTCGGCGTCGCCTCGCTGGTCGCCGCGCGCCTCTCCCCCGCCGGTCGTCGGGCCCGCTCCGTGTCGCTCGTGATGCTGGGCCTGACGATCGCCACGATGCTCGGGGTTCCGGCTTCCACCGCGCTCGGCCAGAGCATCGGCTGGCGCTGGGCGTACGTGATCGTCGTGGTGATCGCCGCGGCGAGCACCCTGGCGATCTGGCGCCTGGTCCCCGAACCGCCCAGCACCGGGGCCGACGGCGTCTCCGGCTCGATCCGCGGAGAGCTGCGCGCCCTGCGTCGCGTGCAGGTGTGGTTCGCGCTCGGCATCGGCTCCATCGGCTTTGGCGGCATGTTCGCCGTGTACAGCTACATCGGCGAGATCGTGCCCGGCGTGATGGGCCTCGGCGAGAGCGCCGTGCCGATCGCCCTGTTCGTGTTCGGTGTGGGCATGACAGCAGGCAACATCCTGGCCGGCCGGCTCGCGGACCGCAGCGTCTACGGCACCATCTTCCTCGGTCTGCTCGGCATGGCGCTCAGCCTCACGGTGTTCGCGCTCGTCGCCCATCAGGCGATCGCCGCGATGGTCCTGCTGCTCGCGATCGCCGTGACCTCCCAGCTGATGGGCCCCTCGCTGCAGCTGTTCCTGCTCGACGCCTCCCCCGACGCCCCCTCGCTCGCCGCCGCCCTGCACCACTCGGCGCTGAACATCGGCAACTCCCTCGGCGCGGCGCTCGGCGCGGGCGTGCTCGCCGCCGGCTGGGGCCTGCTGGCCCCCGCGTGGACCGGGGTGGTGCTGGCCGTGCTCGGCCTCGGCATCGCGAGCTGGTCCTACCTCGTGCACCGTCGCCAGCAGGTGCGGGCCGACGTGCTCGCGGCCGAGGCGGCCGAGGTGCCGGCCGCCTGCTGACGCCCGCGCGGCATCGTGCCCGATCTGCTCGATCCGCCCCGATTGCGCCGCCCCGCTGTCCACGCCGCTCACCCGTCCCACCCCTCCGCCCACCGTCGCGTTCGTCGGGTCCCTGGTGCAGGATGTGCAGATGAGAATCGCACTGACAGGTGGCTCGGGAAAGCTCGGACGAACGGTGCTCCGCCACCTTCGCGACCAGGGACACCTGGTGATCAACCTCGACCAGGCCGGCGAACGGGGCACGGGCTTCGTGCGGATCGATCTGCGCGACGCCGGGCAGGTGCTCGATGCGCTCACCGGCATCGACGAGCAGGCGCCCGACGGGTTCGACGCGGTGGTGCATCTCAGTGCGATCCCGGCCCCTGGGCTGTCCACGAACACAGCCACCTTCCAGAACAACATGATCAGCACGTACAACGTGTTCAACGCGGCGATCAAGGCGGGCATCACGAACATCGTGACCGCGTCGAGCGAGACGGTGCTCGGCCTGCCGTTCGACACCCCGCCCCCGTACATCCCGGTCGACGAGGACTACCCGGCGCGCCCGGAATCCACCTACTCCCTCTCCAAGCACCTCGAGGAGCAGATGGCGATCGAGCTGACCCGGTGGCATCCGGAGCTGAAGATCATCGCGCTGCGCTTCTCGAACGTCATGGACGAGGCGGACTACGCCGAGTTCGAGACCTTCGACGCTGACGCGAGCGCGCGCAAGTGGAACCTCTGGGGCTACATCGACGGGCGCGACGGCGCCGAGGCCGTGCGTCTCGCTCTCGAGCACCAGGCCACCGGCTTCGACCGCTTCATCATCGCTGCCGCGGACACGGTGATGTCCCGCGACAACGCCGAGCTCGTCGCCGAGGTGTTCCCGGACGTCCCGGTGCACGGCGACATCGCCGGTCACGGCACGCTGCTCTCGATCGACAAGGCGCGCAGAGTCCTCGGCTTCGATCCGAAGCACACCTGGCGCCGCTAGAGGCGTTCGAGGTCGGCGGCCAGTTCGGCACGCTGCACGGCACGGCGTTCTCGCAGCACAGCTACCGCGCCGCGCATCATCACGGGGGCTCGGAAGGTCATCAGCGATCGGTGATCCCGGTAGTCCCCGGGGTTTCCGTAGTTCCCGTCGTCCCAGCGGTCCCTGTAGTCCTCGTCGGGTGCGCGTCCGCTGTGCGACGGGGCGACCAGCAATCCCTTGCTGTCCAGCGCGCTCATGGCTCTGGAGACGTGGCCGAGCTCCCGCAGCTTCCCCTCGGCGACATGCCCCGTGGCACGGTCGATCGGCACGTGGTGGATGTGCGGTTGGCGGATCAGAGCCGCCAGGAAATCCACGGTCTCGGAGCAGTGGATGAGCCGGTCGTCCGGAGGGATCACCGGCAGCGTCAGGCCGTCTGTCCCGCTCGCCACCAGGAGAGCGTCGAAGCCGTCGTCGGGCGGGCTGCTCCCCCACCAGGAGGTCGCTCCCCCGACGTCGACCGTGTCGAGGACGGCGGCGAGCAGTTGACGAGCGTCGTCGAGGGCCTCCTCCGTGGCATCGTCGCGCTCGTCGCCGACCAGCACCTTGCCTGATGGGCGCACCCGCCCTTCCTCGCGCAGGAGCCACCCAAGGCGGGTCAGGACGTCCCACGCCAGTTCGACACCCGTGCCTCCTCCGTACGGACCCCATCGCCTTCCCGTCGGCTCTTCGGCGCACCGCTCCTCGACTCGTCGACGATCGACGGCGTACAGCTTCCCCTGCCTGGTGAGCCGCATCCCGTCCCCGATGGCGTCCAGCAGGTGACGCACCGTGCGGGTGAAGGGCAGGTGGGAGAACTCCGCCCTCATCGCTGCCCGACCAGCCCGGTCCGTGGGTTCGTCGGCCGGAACACACGCATCGCCGAGATACCAGGGAGCCGACCGGGTACCCGGGTCAGCACGGTCGTCGGTGAGATCGCCGTCGTCGAAGAGGTCGGCGCTGGGCAGGTACGAGTCATCGGTGGTCATGCCTCGACAGTGGAGGAGACGCAATCCGTGCGCCACGGCAGGGCATCGGCTGTGGACGACGGGCCCCTGTGGAGGAGACGTCGTCCGCGACCGCGGTGTGAAGGCCCCGACCGGAAGAGGACTACCGTGGCAGGGCACGCGATCCCGCTCTCCCGGGATCGCCCAGATGTCACACGGCCGAGGAGGTCACAGGTGGGTTGCACAACGCTTCTGGTGGGCCGGAAGGCGAGCGCCGACGGGTCGCCTCTCGTCGCCCGCACCGAGGATTCCTCGAACGGCTCCTTCGATCCCAAGCGGGTCGTGGTGGTCCCTCCGGAGGACCAGCCGTGCGTCTACACCAGCGTCCTCAGCCGCCTGCAGATCGAGCTGCCGGAGAACCCGCTGCGCTACACCTCGGTGCCCAATGCCCTGCCCGGCGAAGGACTCTGGGGCTCGGCCGGGATCAATGCGGTGAACGTCGGGATGAGCGCGACGGAGACCCTGACCAGCAATCCACGGGTGCTCGGCGCGGATCCGCTCGTCGAGCTCGTCCCCGAGTCGGGCACTCCCGGCACGCCGGACCATCGGCCTGAGCGGCCCGGCGGGATCGGCGAGGAGGACATGCTGACCCTGGTCCTGCCCTACATCCGCAGCGCACGGGAGGGCGTGGAGCGTCTGGGGGCGCTGCTCGCCGAGCACGGCACCTACGAGATGAACGGGATCGCGTTCTCCGACGTGGCGGACATCTGGTGGCTGGAGACCGTGGGCGGGCACCACTGGATCGCGAAGCGGATCCCGGAGGACCACTACGTGACGATGCCCAACCAGCTGGGCATCGACTCCTTCGATCTCGATGATGCGGAAGGAGAGGGCAGGGATCACCTCGCGAGCCCGGATCTGCGGGCGTTCCTCGAGGAGCATGATCTGGACCTCACGCTGCGCCCCGCCTCGAGCACCGGTTTCGGTGCGGCCCCGTCGAGCGCCGGCGGGAGCGTCATCAACCCGCGCGAGGCCTTCGGCTCCCACACGGATTCCGACCACGTCTACAACACGCCCCGCGCCTGGTACATGCAGCGCACCTTGAACCCCACGAGCGAGGACTGGGACGGCCCCGGACCGGGGAACCGGCCGGACTCCGATGACCTGGCGTGGAGCCGCAGGCCGGAGCGGAAACTGACGATCGAGGACGTCAAGGACGTGCTCAGCTCGCATTACCAGGGCACGCCGTTCGATCCGTACTCCGCGCACGGCAACGAGGCCCAGCGGCGCGCGTTCCGCCCGATCGGCATCAACCGGCACAACGCCCTGGCGATCCTCCAGATCCGTCCCGACCGTCCGGAATCCTCCCGGGCGCTGCAGTGGATCGCGTACGCCTCGAACCCGTTCACCACGCTGATCCCGATGTTCACGAACGTCGACGAAGCCCCGGAGTACCTGGCGACCACGACCGCGCAGGTCAGCACCGACAGCTTCTACTGGACCTCCCGCCTGCTCGCGACCCTGGCAGATGCCCACTTTGCCGACGCCATCCCGCTCATCGAGCGCTACCAGCAGACGACCCTCGCACTCGGGCATGCCGCGGTGCATGCGGCCGACGGGGCGGTCTCCCAGCCCTCGCACCCCTCAGTGCCCGACGGGTCCTCAGCGGCCGGCGGAGGCTCTGCAGGTGACGGGGCCGCTGGGCAGGCCGTCCCGGCGCTGCTCGCCGAGGCCAACACCGCCGTCGCCGAGCAGATCCGCGCAGAGACCGATCAGGTCCTCGCCGCGGTGCTGCACACGACGAGCAACCTCATGACGAACCGGTTCTCCCGCTCGGACGGCTGAGGCCGGCGCGCGAGGATCGGACGATGTCGGCCCCTACACGCGGGACATTCCGATCCTGAGTTGGGTCAGGGGACCGGATAAGTGGAGGTCGTGCCCGATTCACCACCACCTTCCGCTGTCCACATCCCTAGGAATGCTTGACGCTCCGCCATTACTCTGGACGCATGTCGTCCTTTAGCGCACTCCCCTACTGGGAGCGCGTTGACGTCAGTCACTGGCAGATCATCGCGCCCGAACAGTCCGGAACCCACGAGACGACGTGGATCGCCAATCCTTCAGGTCGTGGCGAGGAGACAGCGAACTGGCTCCACAAGAACACCACCGTCAACGAGCATTTCGAACAGGGCGAAGACTGGGCCGAGGTCATAGCGAGCAGGGTCGGGGCCGAGCTCGGCGTACCTCTTGCCGAAACCAGGCTCTGTCTGCGCGACGGCCGAAGAGGGTCTCTGAGTAGGGACGTACGGCAGGCGCAGTACGACCTCGTCGGCGGCCACCTGGCGCTCGAGGACTGCAGGAGCGTCACCGACTACTTCCCGCACTTCGAGCGCGAACCTGCTGTCGACCCGAACCGCCCGGACGTGAGACGGCCCGGTCACTCACTCTCGAATATCCGACGTGCCCTGGCTGACTGCGAGCCACCACCGGAGTTCTCAGGGCCCGTGGAAATGGATGCGTTCGATGTCTTTGCCGGGTACTTGCTCTTCGATGCTCTCGTGGCCAATCGTGACCGGCACGAGGAGAACTGGTCGGTGCTCAGGCCCCGCCTGCGGGATCGGTCACCACTGCTCTGCCCGTCCTATGACCACTCCAGTAGTCTGGGCTTCGCTGAGACACCGGAAAAGTTGCGTCGGCGTTCTGAGGGAGCCGCGCTCAGATCTTGGGCCGAGAAGGGAACTGCCTGGCGGTTCGAGCACATGAAGAAGCCTCTGTCCCTGGTCGCGCTGGCGGGAGATGCCTTACGAATCTCGTCGCCCGCCGCACGGGTGCACTGGACGGAGCGACTCGATGCGATGCAGCTCACTCCGGTCACCGATCCGATCGAGCAGGGTCTTATCCCTGAGATGTCGGAGCCCACGATTACCTTTGTGATAGCCCTGTTGACCCTAAACCTGGAGAGGACCCGTCATGAGCTTGGTCAGCGTCTCTAACCCTCAGCTCGCCCCAGACACCGACTCCAGCGTCCATGAGTTGCTGGTGCTCTGGCAGCACCCCGACACTCGCCGCATCCATCCCATCGGACGCTTCTGCTTCGATGGCACCGAGTACACGTTCGACTACACGCAGCATGCCGGTAATATCGCGAACTTCCGCCCATTACCGGGGCTCCCGCTCGTACCGGACACGTATCGCGCGTCGCGTATGCCCACGCTGTTCCGTCAGCGGACAATGTCGTCACATCGCCCCGATTTCGCGTCGGCGATGGCCGACCTCGGTATCAGCCCGGATATGGCCACACCATGGGAGCAGATCGTCCACTCCGGTGGGCGTCGCGCGGGTGACACGCTGCAGTTCATGCAGATGCCAGCGATCCGTGCCGGGCGCTTGCATGCACGGTTCCTGACCAATGGGATCCGCCATGTCCCAGTGGGAGGTGCGATCAACCTCGACGGAACTCCGCACCGCGTCTCGTCCGAAGAGCATGAGCGCGTACTCAGCTCGCTGATCGTGGGTCAGTCGGTGGAGATCCTCCCCGAACGGAACAACCCGGAAGACGAGAACTCGATGGTCGTCACATCCCAGGGCGTTCCTCTGGGATGGGCACCTCGAGTACTCTCCGAGGGCCTGCGGGCTCTAGGAGTGACAGAAGGGTCCGGGCGGACGACTGTGGTGCGCACCGCGGGCCCTACTGCACCTCCGCACGTGCGCCTGGTCATCGATGTCGAGGCTGATGCACCAATCGGGTTCAGCTTCGATCGCGCGGGAGACTGGGACCCGTACCGCGCCTGACGCCATCCTTCCTCCGCCGAGCCACCCGTCCCGCTCAGTGAGTCAACGGGTCGGGTATGCCCAACACTTCACGGTGCGCGTCTGCCGGGATATATGTACACATAGCGTCGTAGAGATTCCGCCGATCTTCGGCGAGCTCTGCGATCAACTGCTCGTGAAGCGGCAAAAGATGACGTACATCGTCCGCTGCATAGTCGAGCTGTTCCGAGCTGAGTGCTCTCGCTCCCCAGTCGCTTGTACGCACTGACCCCTTGTCCAGCTCGATGCCGAGGCGTCGTCGGACAAGGGGTTTAAGGCTGTGTGAGCCCCGAGACAGATCCGGGTTCACGATGCGAGAGACCGTTTTCGTGCATCCGATGCGACGTGCCCTGATGCCCCAGTATCGTTCCAAGAATCTGAGGTCAAACGGCGCGAAGTGATAGATCGACTGCACGTCGCGAGATTCCAGGACGGCAGCTAGAACTGGTGGGCGGGCTCCACGGTTTCGCACGATGAGCGGCCCCGTCGACGGCGTGAACAGCTGGCAGATCTCCAGACGGTCCGTCCTCCAGTCCAATCCACTCGTCTCTGTGTCGACTGCGCAGATGCCGGTCTCCCAGATGCATTGAGCAAGTTCAGGAGTGAGGTCATCGAGGATCTGAATCGGCATCTGGTCAGCGTAGACCCGCCCGCCTCGGGGGCATAGCGTGCCCTCTCGCCTGTGGATGACGGAGGAGTTCTGTCGCCCTCGTGCAACCTGTCCGATGCCGAACCAGTCCCGCTCACCACGGGATGGGCCTGCAGTCCTTCACGAAGCAACCGTAGAGATCCTCGCCGCGCACGATCGGGTCGTCCACGCGAGCGGCGCCCTCCACGAGGCCCACCGGGGCGTGGCCAGCCCTCGACGGCGACCCGCAGCACACCTGGAGCCGCGCGGTCTCCTCTGACAGGCCAGGTGCGTCCATCCGGAAGCGGTTGTCCGGGTCTGTCAGACCAGGAAACGAAGCAGTAGCAGCGGTAGGCGCACCACGAACTTCAACACGACCCAGAGCACGTCACCCAGCTCCAGTACCCACAACGCGACGGTGCCTCTGCTGTTCCAATCCCCTCGTCGGCGTCGGCGACTCATGGAATCTCCCTTCCGTGACGGAGCAGCACCACCCTCAGCAGCGCCTCGTAGCCTGCAACACTACGCAGGGGAACCCTTCCGTGCAGGACACCCCGTATCCCCGAGCGAGAGCGGCCGGACCGTCGAGCCACCCGTCACCACGGGCTGGGCTTGTAGTCCTTCACGAAGCAGCCGTAGAGGTCCTCGCCAGCCTCGCCGCGCACGATCGGGTCGTACACGCGGGCGGCGCCGTCCACCAGGTCCAGCGGCGCGTGCCAGCCCTCGGCGGCGATGCGCAGCTTGTCCTGGTGCGGGCGCTCGTCGGTGATCCAGCCGGTGTCCACGGCGGTCATGAGGATCTGGTCCGTCTCGAAGGCCTCGCCGGCGCTGGTGCGGGTGAGCATGTTCAGCGCGGCCTTGGCCATGTTGGTGTGCGGGTGGCCGGCGCCCTTGTAGCGACGGGAGAACTGGCCCTCCATCGCGGAGACGTTCACGATGTAGGCGCGGCGGGCCCCGGCCTGCACGGCGGCACGCATCGAGGCGCGCAGGCGGCTGATCAGCAGGAACGGCGCGGTCTCGTTGCACAGCTGGACCTCGAGCATCTCGAGGGCCTCGACCTGGTCCACCGTCTGCGTCCACGAGTTGGTGGTCTGCAGGTCCGGCAGCAGCCCGCCGGCGTCGACCGCGGTCCCCGCGAGGTGCTGGTCCAGGCTCGCATTCCCGGCACGCAGCGCGAGCGCCGTCATCGAGGCGGCCGACTGCGCCTTCCGGGCGTGCTCGAGGGATTCCCCGTCGTGCTGCGGGACCGACTGGGCGTCCAGCACCCCGGCGATCGATGCGGGGTGGGCCTGGGAGATCCGGTCGAAGGCTGTCATCTCCGGCAGCGCGAGGTCGGTGGGCAGCGGTGCCTCCTCGAGCTCCACCAGGGACGAGTAGGCGCTCGGCGAGCGGCGCACCGTCTGGGCGGCGTTGTTGATGAGGATGTCCAGCGGGCCGGCCGCGGCGACGTCGTCGGCCAGCGCGATCACCTGGGTGGGGTCGCGCAGGTCGATGCCGACGATCTTCAGGCGGTGGATCCAGTCCCCCGCGTCCTCCATCTGGGCGAAGCGCCGGGCCGCGTCCTTGGGGAAGCGGCTGGTGATGGTGGTGTGCGCGCCGTCGCGCAGCAGGCGCAGCGCGATGTACATGCCGATCTTGGCGCGGCCGCCGGTGAGCAGGGCGCGCCTTCCGGTGAGGTCGGTGCGCTGGTCGCGCTTGGCGTGGGACATCGCGGCGCAGTCCGGGCACAGCCAGTGGTAGAAGGCGTCCACCAGGGTGTAGTCGCGCTTGCAGATGTAGCAGCCGCGGGCCTTGTTCAGCTCCCCGGCGTAGGCACCCTTGGTGGCCGAGACCAGCGGGATCCCCTTGGTCTCGTCGTCGATGCGCAGCGGGGAGCCGGTCGCGGTGGCCGCGACCACGGCGCGGTCCGCCTTGCGCTGCTCCCACGTCTTGGTGCCGCGGCGAGACTTCGCCAGGCGCTTCTCGAAGGTGCGCGAGGCACGCTTGAGGGCCAGGAGGTCCTCGTCGTCATCCGCCAGCTTCGGCCCGGCCGCCAGCACGCGCAGGGCCGTGGCTAGCTCGTCGGCGGTGAAGTTCGAGGGCTTGCCGGCACCGGCCGACGGGTCGGCGGCGGAGGCGGAGGAAGAGTCGTCATGCACCGCTCGAGTCTACGACCGCAGGGGCACAACGCCGCGCTGTAGCATCGCGCAGATGGCCAGGATCATGCAGGTGCACGACAGCATCGTCATCGCTGCGGAGCCGCTCGAGCTGTGGGAGCAGATCGCCGACCCGTCGCAGATGGGACGGTGGAGCCCCGAGAACACCGGGGCGGAGGTGCCCCGTCCCGGGAGCCCGGCGACGGTCGGCACGACGTTCATCGGGTCGAACCTCCGCGGGAAGGCCCGCTGGGTGACGTCCTGCACCGTCACCGAGGCCGTTCCCGGCGAGCGGTTCACCTTCGACGTCACCGCGATCGGCCCCAAGAAGCCGCTCCTCAAGGGTTCCATCGCCACATGGAGCTACACCTTCGAACCGACCGACGGCGGCACCCGGGTCACCGAGACGTGGACGGACGGGCGCAGGCGCTGGCCCGACGTCCTGGCCAATCTGTTCGACCGCTTCGTCACCGGCGGTCAGCTGTTCTCCGACTTCCAACGCGGCAACATCGCCCGCACTCTCGCCGCGCTGAAGGCCGACGTCGAGCCCGACTAGACAGTGCCTCCCGTGCGCCGAAGGATCATGCGAGGGTTGCCTCAAGTCTCGGAGTCGGAACGCCGAGTCTGCGGGCTTCCTGCAGTGCGTCCTGGAGGACGGCACGAGGTTCGGCGCCATTCGGGTCGGTGTGTGCTTCCAGGCCCGCCCGAGCGACCGGGAGGCGAGCGGTCGCCGACGCCATGGCGGCTGCGGTAAGGGTCGGCAGTCGGTAGGAGAGCACTGCGCGTCGATGCCGGCGGAGGTCGACGCCGCGAGCCTCCAGCACGGGCAGCAGCTCTCGGCTGGTCAGCAACGCGTCCCGGAACGCCCGTCGGTCGCCGATCATGTTCGCGATCCCGCCGTGCCGAAGACCTTGAGCATGCATGCCGACGTCGGCGATGACATGCAGCCAAAGCCACCCGCGCATGTCCCTCTCCTCGCGGAGGGCGAAGCCCGCACGTCGGAAGACCGTCTGCACGGCGAGTTCCCGTGGGCTGGGCGAGGAGCCGGACCTCCCGAGGACCACGGTGCGGAACAGAGCGCCATGCAGGACTCCGTCATCCCCGAAGCTGCCGCCGCCCTGCGGGAATCCGAAGACCACCTGGGTGGCCGGAATCGGTGCGGTCGCGCTGAGGGGCTCCTCCCAGACATTGCCGAACACGAGCACCGTGGCATCTCCGACGCGGGGAGCGAGGAACGCGGCCGCCTCGGCGAGGCGATGATGAGCGACGCTGAGCACGACCAGGTCGAAGCCGTCCCCCGGATCGACGGACTCCCGGAACCGGATCGGGACCGCCTGGCGGACCTGCCGGCCGAGCGGCGCGCCGCGTGCGTCGAGGAGATCCATCCGGACCGTGTCTCCGTACTCGGCGGCGCGACCAGGACGGACATAGAACTCGACGTCGTGTCCGGCAGCTTGCAGCGCCTGACCGTAGATCGTCGCGATCACTCCACGGCCGACCATCAGAACGCGCATCGTGAGCCCTTCTCCGCCCTCTTGGATCCTGTGGAGCTCATCTCCGGGTGACCCGGGAAGGAGCCTATCGTGGCAGCCGTGGACCTGCTGATCGACGGCCTCGAGCACGTCCGAGGGGCACGGCGAGGACAGGGCACGCGTCGAGCTCGGGAGAGCGCCCTCCCCACCTGCCGCACGAACTCGCGCTCCTGACCTACTCGAAGTACATCGGATGGTGCAGGGCGCATCCCGGGTTGAACGCCGCACCGCACCAGGGGCAGTCCTCTGCCGCGACATACTCGTCGATGCGCATCTCCGTCCAGCACACCCCGCAGAGGATGGCCAGCTCGCCCCGCGACCCGGCCGGCCAGGGGCGCGAGGAGTGGTCGGCTGTCTCCTCGTGGCACAGATGGCAGGGGTGGTACTCGCCGCAGCAGGCGAAGCGGATCGCGATGACGTCCAGGGACGTCCGATAGTGGATGCATCGCGTCTGCTCGTCGACCGTCGGCCCGTGCACCACCGGTCTCGCCCTGGTCATCGCATGCCCCGCGCGGTCAGCGCATCGCCGAGCGCGTCCGCATGCTTGAGCGCGAGGACCAGGAAGGGCATGGCGAAGTGGCGCAGGCTCCGGCCGCCGCCCCGGGCGCGCTGCGCCTCGCGCACGTCCCGGGCCAGCCCTGCCAGCACGGGCAGGGTGTTGAGCGTGACGGCGAGGACGAGCGCCGCGCGCTGGGGGTCCAGGCGCAGCAGGGCGAGCGGGGCCAGTGCCCGCTCGAGCGCGTCCAGCAGCTCGCTGACCGGGGTGGTCAGGGCCAGCAGACCGCTCAGCACCACGGCCGCCGCGACCCGCAGCGTGTTCGCGACCGCGTCCTCGGGACCGAGGAACAGCAGCTGCCCGGCCGCGGTCACCACGAGGATCCAGCGCGCGACGGAGAGCTGTCGGACCAGTTCCCGCAGGCCCGTGCCCGGCACCGCGTAGCAGGCCACGCACACCGCTGCAGCGATCGCGGCACTGATGTAGCTCACCGGCAGCAGGCACACGCCGAGCACGATCACCATGAGCACGGCGGCCGTCGGCCCGGCCGGCAGGCGGTGCCAGAACCCGTCGCCGGGTCGGTACAGGGTCAGCACCGCAGAGCCTCCTCGTAGGTCGCGATGGTCGCGTCGGGCGCGCCGACGGCGAGGATCGTCCCCTCCTGGACGTGCACCACGGTCTCGCAGCGACGCGCGAGCTCGAGGTCGTGCGTGACCAGGAGGAGCCGGTGGTCGGCGTCCGTGAACAGGTGGTCGGCGATCCGGCGGGCGTTGCGGGCGTCGAGATAGGCCGTCGGCTCGTCGGCGATGACCAGCTCCGGCTGCCGCACGAACGCCCCGCACAGCGCGAGCAGCTGCTTCTGCCCGCCGGAGAGATCGTGCGCGGAGCGATCCGCGAGGGCAGCGAGACCGAAGCGCTCCAGAGCCGCCTGCACGCGCCGGGACTTCTCCGCGCGCGGCAGCTTCTCCGCGCGCAGCGAGAAGGCGACGTCCTCGGCGACGGTGGGCATGATGATCTGCGCATCCGGGTTGCTGAAGACCACCGAGACACGTCGACGCAGCCGGGAGGCGTCGCGGGCCGGGTCGAGGCCGAGCACGCGGATCCTCCCGCTGGTGGCCGTGATGAGCCCGCCGACCAGCCGGGCGAGCGTGGACTTGCCCGAGCCGTTCTCCCCCACCACGGCGATCGTGCGGGCATCCAGCGAGCAGCTCACGTCGTGCAGCACGTCGGCGTCGCCGAGGCGCACGCCCACGTCCTCGAGGTCCAGGACGCTCATCGGACCACCTCCACGACGGCGGCGATGCCCATGCCCCCGCCGATCGAGGCGGCGGCGACCCCGACGCTCCCCGCCGGGGCATATCCCCTGATCAGGCGGCTGAACAGCCGCACCATCGCGACCGCGCCGCTCGCGCCCCAGGGATGGCCGAGGGCGAGGGCCCCGCCGTCGGCGCAGACCCGTGGACCGTCCTCCGCCAGGCCCAGACGGTCCAGCACCGCGAGCGACTGCGCGGCGAAGGCCTCGACGATCTCGAGTGCGGCGACCTCCTCGAGGCCGAGTCCCGCCGAGGCGAGAGCGGCCTCCACGGCGGGAGCCGCACCGATCCCCGGCAGCGCGGGGTCGCAGCCGACGACCGCGTGGGAACGGATCGCGAGCCCCGGGGCGCCACCCCGCGCGCGCTGCGGGACGAGCAGGAGAGCTCCGGCGCCGTCGCTGATCCGGGTCGAGGTCCCGGCGGTGAGGGTGCTGTCCGGGAACAGGGGCGGCAGCCGCCCGAACGACGGCGCGGAGGCGCGCAGGGAATCGTCGGCGGTCACTGCGCCGACGGCGACGAGCTCGGCGTCGAACCGTCCGGCGGCCCGGGCGGCGCGTGCCCGTCGATGGCTGCGGGCGGCGTGCGCGTCCTGGCGGGGCCTGCTGATCCCGTCGGCCGCGGCGAGGGCGTCCGCGGCGCGCGGCATGTCCGGATCGGGCCAGCCCTCCGGGGTGAACGGGGCGCGGTCGTAGGGCACGCCGTCCAGGGTGCGTCGCGGAGCGGTCGAGGCGCTCTCGACGCCGCCGGCGAGACGGGCGCGATCGTCCCCGGCCTCGATCGCCCGCGCCGCATCGATCACGGCGGCCAGGCCGCTGCCGCACTGGCGGTCGACGGTCTCCCCCGGCACGTCCACGCCGAGCCCCGCCGCGAGAGCGGCGACCCGGGCAGGATTCCCGCCCGGCCCCATGCAGTTGCCGAGCACCACGTCGGCGATGTCGGGCTCCGACCCGAGGGCGGCCGACGCATCGTGCACCACGGCGCGCAGGACCGGCGCGGCGAGCTGCTCGACGCCGTGGGCCGCAAGGCCGCGGCTCCGGGTGCCGATGGGGGTGCGTCGCGCCGCGACGACGACGGCGTGATCAGGCACAGCGCCTCGCCTCCCCCGCCTGGATGCGGCGCAGGGCCTCGGCGCGGGCCGGCTTGCCCGTGGCCGTGCGCGGCAGCGGGCCCTCGAACCAGATCCGGGGACGGTGGGACGAGGTGAAGCGGGCGGTCGCCATCGTGCGCAGCTCGCGGGCCGTCGGCGGCGGGGCACCGGGTTCCGGCTCGATCATCGCGGCGACGAGCGCACCGATGCCGTCCGTGGGCAGCCCGAGCACGACGGCGTCGGCGATCCCGGGCAGTGCGCGGAGGCCGGTCTCGACCTCGTCCGGGATGACGGTGGCCGAGGCGGTGAGGATCGCCGCGTCGCCGCGGCCCTGCACGGTGAGCACGCCGTCCTCCAGGGTCGCGAGGTCGCCGACGCTCCCCCACCCTCCGTCGGTGCGCATCGGGCCCGGGCCGCCGAGGTATCCCCGAGCCGTGTAGGGCGAGCGGACCCACAGCTCGCCGTCGCGGATCTCGAGCTCGACCCCGGGGAAGGCACGGAGTCCCTCACCGGTGTCGAGCGCGACGAAGGAGAGCTCCGCGGCCCCGTAGTAGGCGACCACGCGGAGGCCGCGGGCCTCGGCCTGTGCGCGCAACCCGGCCGGGAGGTGGGAGCCACCGACGAGCGCCGTGCGCAGGCGCGGGAGCTCGTCGGCCGCGAGGGCGGCGCTCAGGGCCTGCGGGGTGCCGTGGAGCACGGTCGCCTCGGCGCGGTCCGTGCCGTCGGGCAGGATCGGTCTCGGGCCGCCGGCGAGCGCATGGGCGAGGGAGAACAGCGTGAGCGAGGAGGCGGGCGGCGAGGGCAGCAGGATCCGCTGCTCGGCGTCCGCGTCCCGGGGGCTCGCGAGGAGCGCCGAGACGGAGTCGAAGGAGCGCTCCCAGGAGGCGGCGCTGCGCAGCACGATCCGTGGCGTCCCGCTCGTCCCGGAGGTCAGCGTGGCCCAGGCGGTCTGCGCCGGGACAGGCCCGGACGCGGCGAGTTCGCGCACCGCGTCCCAGTGCGCCGCCGGCCAGCGATCATTCCCGACCAGGGGCACGTCGCCGTCGGCGCGCACCGCCCGGAGACGATCGAGCAGGCCCTCCCCCGTGCCGCCCAGCACCACGATCCGCGAGGTCACCGCAGCGTCTCCGCGGACGCGTCGGCCCGGCGGGCGGAGCGCCGCGAGGGCTGCCAGGTCCGTCGGAAGGCTCGCGGGTAGGCGCGCAGCAGCGTGGCGACGACCGCGGTGGCCGAAGCAGCCTTCAACAGGTCGCCGGGGAGGAAGACGAGGCTGGCGAGGACGGTCTGCTCGAGCGGCAGGCGGCTCACGAGGCTCTGCACGGGGATCCCGACGGCGTAGATGACGAGGATGCCGCCGATGATCGCGGCGAGCGCGACCCGGAGCGCGGAGGGCTTGCGCGTCGAGGCGTGCACGATCAGTCCCACCGCGAACGCCCCGAGGATCCACCCGAGCATGTACCCGGCCGACGGTCCGACGAAGGCGCTGAGCCCACCGCGCCCGCCGGCGAGCAGCGGCAGCCCCGCGGCGACGAGGGCCAGGAGCACGATCATCGACAGCGCGCCCAGGCGCGGGCCGAGCACGGCGCCCGCGAGCATGACGCCGAAGGTCTGCGCGGTGATCGGCACGCCGCCGAACACGCTGAAGCTGCCCGGCAGCCCCAGGGCGGCGACGAGCGCGGCGAACACCGCCACCCGCGCGATGTCCTGCGCACCCAGCGCCCCCCGTCGCGGCTCGACGCCGCCCGGCCGCTCGTCGTGCACCTCGCTCCTGTCGATCATCCGACCACCTCTCCTGAACGGTGTTCACCTGAACGCCGTTCATCACTATAGTGGCGAGATGGCGACTTCAGGAACTCCCCGCAGACGAAGCCGTGAGGACGTCGCCGAGATGGCCCTGCACCTCCTGGACGAGTACGGGCTCCCCGATCTGACGATGCGGAACCTGGCGACGGCACTCGGCGTGCAGCCCAGCGCCCTGTACTGGCACTTCCCCAACAAGCAGGCGCTGCTCGCCGCGGTCAGCACGCGGATCCTCGCGCCCCTGGCGGAGCTCCCGGTCGAGGATCTGAGCGTGCACGAAGCGGTGCGCGTGCTCGGCGCACGGCTGCGCGACTGCCTGCTCACCTACCGCGACGCCTCGGAGCTGGTCTCCAGCTCCCTCTCGCTCGGACTCGTCGGATCGCCGGTGCGTCCGCAGCTGCTCGAGGTGGCACGGCGCCGGGGCGTGCCCGACGCCCTGTCCGAGGTGGCCGCCGAGGTGCTCGTGCATTTCACCGTCGGCTATGTCTTCCACGAGCAGCAGCGCCGCACCGCGGATTCTCTCGGGCTCCTCGAGGCGGCGGACGCCCTGGACCCGGATGAGGCGACCGCCGCCCCGGCCGACGAGGACAGCTTCGCCAAGGCGCTCACGATGATCGCCGACGGTCTCGACGTCTCGGTGACGCGGGCCGCGGGGCCCCTTGGTTGACGGCACTCAGCCCATCGCGCGCGGGATCACCATCGGCGCCCCGGTCTCAGGATCGGGCATGATCCGACAGGGCAGCTCGTAGACCTCCTCGACCAGCTGCGCCGTGAGGATCTCGGCGGGCGGTCCCGCCGCGACCACGTCGCCGTCCTTCATGACCACCAGATGATCGGCGAAGCGCGCGGCCTGGTTGAGGTCATGCAGGACGACCACGATGGTGCGGTCCGAGCTCGAGCGCAGTCGCTCGAACAGCTCGAGCAGGCCGTACTGGTGGGTGATGTCCAGGAAGGTCGTCGGCTCGTCGAGCAGCAGCACGGGCGTCTCTTGCGCGAGGGCCATCGCGACCCATACCCGCTGGCGCTGACCACCGGAGAGCTCCTCGACCGGACGACCGGAGAGGTCGGCGATGCCGGTGGCCTCGAGGGCGGCGATCACGGCGGCCTCGTCCCGGGCGGACCACCGATCGAACATCCCCTGATGCGGGTACCGACCGCGGGCGACGAGATCGGACACGCGGATGCCGTCCGGGGCGAGAGAGGTCTGCGGGAGCAGCCCGAGCCGGGTGGCGAGCTCCTTGGTGGGCACCTTCCGGATGTCCTGGCCGTCGAGCACGACGCTTCCCGCGGTGAAGGGCAGCACGCGCGCGATCGCCCGCAGCAGGGTGGACTTGCCGCAGGCGTTGGGCCCGATCACCGCCGTGTACGACCCGCGCAGGATCTGCAGGTCGACGCTCTCGCAGATCACAAGGCGGTCGTAGCCGACGCGCAGCGACTCGGTGCGCAGGACCTCCGCGGGCCGCGCGGGGACCGTCGCGGTGGCCGGCGCAGCCAACTCGCCAGGCGCCACGGCAGCTGTGTTGATCGCGACGCTCGTAGGGGCCTCGTTCACAGTCATCTCTTCGTTCCCTTCCCGGGAGATCGATCCGGTTCTTCCGGTGGTCGTGGTCATCGGCGTGCCCGGAACTCGACGGCCAGCAGCCACACGAGATACGACCCGCCCAGCGACACCGTGACGACGCCGACGGGGAACCCCAGCCACTGGGCGAGCACATCGGACCCCAGCAGCACGAGCGCACCGACGAGCGCGGAGGGCACCAGCAACAGACCGGATCCCTTCACCAGACGTCGGGCGATCTGGGGCGCAGCCAGGGCCACGAAGGAGATCGGGCCCGCGGCCGCGGTCACGAGGGCGGTCAGCGCCACGCCCAGCACCACGGCGAGGGCTCGCACCCGGTTCGCCCGCAGCCCCAGCGAACGCGCGGCGTCGTCCCCGATCTCGAGCTGACGCAGGGGCGCGGCCACTCCCGCGACGAGCAGGAGCAGCACGGTGAGGGCGAGAGCCATGGGCCACAGCTGCTCATGGCCCAGGGCGTTGAGCGAACCGGCTCCCCACACCGCGGCGAGCATCGCGCTGTCCACGCTCACCATGAGCATGAGCCCGGAGTTGAGGGAGGAGAGCATCGCTCCGACACCGATACCCATGATGATCAGACGGAACGACTGCACAGTGCCGCGGCGCATCGCGAGCAGGTACACCACCGCCGCGGTCACGCACCCTCCCAGCAGCGCGCCGGCAGCGATGTCCAGATAGCGGGAGGACCCCAGCAGCAGCATCACCACGATCGCTCCCGTATAGGAGCCGGAGGAGAACCCGATGATGTCGGGGGACCCCAGGGGGTTGCGCGTCAGCGACTGGAAGACGGCGCCCGACAGGGCGAGGGCGACCCCGCACAGGACGGCGAAGAGCATCCGCGGCAGCCGCCAGCCGACCACGAGCAGGCGGGCCTGCGGGTCGGAGCGTCCCAGGAGGGCGTCGACCACCTCGCCGATGCCCAGCGGATACGTTCCCATCCCGAGCGAGGCGATCCCCAGGGCCGAGACGGCCGCGACCAGGATCGCGGAGACGATCACGGTGCGCACCGGGATGAGCGCGGAGACGCGCCCGATCCGTGGGGAGAACGCCCGGTAGCCGTGCCCGAGCCGGGCGGCCGTCGTCTCCGGGGTGGCGCTCACAGCCCACTCACCGTCCTGCGTCGTGCCAGCAGGATCAGCACCGGCGCGCCGACCACGGCGGTCACCAGGCCCACGCGCAGCTCGCCGCTGGGCATGATGACCCTGCCCACGACGTCCGCGACCAGCAGCAGCGCCGGGGAAACCAGGAGTGTGTAGGCCATGATCCAGCGCTGGTCGGGGCCGACGAACCAGCGCACCGCGTGGGGGACCATCAGGCCCAGGAACCCGATGGGGCCGGCGAGCGCGGTCGCGGTCCCCGCGAGCAGCGTGACGGCGATGATGACGACGACGCGCACGATGCCGATCCGCACCCCGAGGGACGCGCCGAGCTCGTCGCCGAGCGCGAGCGCGTTCAGCGGGCGGGAGACGGCCAGGGCGATCAGCACTCCGACGACGATGAATGGGGCGAAGGCGAGCACCACGTCGAGCTGACGCCCGCCGATCGAGCCGACGCCCCAGAACCGCAGATCGTCGAAAGCCTCCCGGTCGGCGAGGATGACGGCGCTGGTCAGACCGCCCAGGACCGCGCTGATCGCGACCCCTGCCAGGACGAGCTTCGCAGGCGTGGAGCGTCCACCGCCGATCGAGCCGAGCAGGTAGATCAGCACAGTCACGCCGCCCGCCCCGGCGAGCGCGAACCAGATGTAACCCAGCGGTGTGGTCAGCCCCAGGAAACCTACGGCGAGCGTGACGGCGAAGGTCGCGCCGGCGTTGACGCCGAGGATCCCGGGATCAGCGAGCGGGTTGCGGGTGAACGCCTGGATCAGTGCGCCGCACAGCCCGAGAGCGGGCCCGACGACGAGGCCGACGACGGTGCGCGGGACGCGCAGCTCACGGATCATGAGGTGCTCGTCGACCTCGGGATCGTAGGCGAACAGTGCCCCCCAGATCATGCCGGGTGTGATGTCCCTGGCTCCCACCGCGATGCTCGCGACGGTGATGGCGAGCAGGAGCGCCGCGGCGGCGAGGAACCCCGCCGCGCGCACCGCATTGCTGCGAGCCAGGCCCGAAGGACCGTCGTCCTGACCCCGGACCTCCGGGGCGGTGGGCACCTGCCGGTCCGCGGCAGGTGGCGGGGTGGTCGGTGCCGTGCTCACAGCCCGGCTGCCTCATACATCCGCTGCACCTCGTCGGCGATCTCCTCGGCATCCCGTTCGCTCGCGTAGAGAGCGCGGAGCCGTTCGTGGAACTCCTCGCCGAGCGCGTCGTAGCGCTCCCGCCACTGCTCCGCCTTGTCGGTCCAGTACCCCACGCACTTGTAGGCCTCCGCGGGCAGGCCCAGCTCGTGACGCAGGTAGGAGCGGGCCTGGCGGGTCAGGCGGGCCTCGCCCGCGACCCACACGTAGGTGTCCTGCTCGATCGGTTCGCGGCGCAGCGCGTCGACCAGCTGGCTCGGCGTGCTCCCGTTGCCTGTGCCGCGCAGCCACCGATAGGCCGAGGGATCCTCGCCCTCGAGCTCCGCATGCAGCTCGTTCTCGCTGCCACGGATCTCGACCAGCACCGTGGTCTCGACGACGTGTCCGGTGAGCTCCGCGATCCGCAGGGCGGCGGGCAGCGCGGGCTCGTCGGCGATCAGCAGCTGGCGGCGTGCACCTCCGGGCCGCGCATACAGCCCCTGAGGCGGGTTCAGCGCCACGCGCTGGCCGGGCGCGGCCTGCAGCGCCCAATCGGCCGCGATGCCTCCCTCGTGGACCACGAAATCGATGTCCACCTCGCCGCCCCGATGGGCGCGGATCGTGTACGTGCGCATCTGCGAGGGCTCGACGCCTTCGGGATAGTCCCAGCCGCGATCGGCGACGAAGGGCATGCGCACCTCGCCGTCGGGCTCGTCCGGGAAGAAGAGACGCACGTACTCGTCACCGACACCGGTGGTCGGATAGTCCTGCATGTCGTGCCCGCCGAAGCTGACTCGGACCATGCCCGGGCCGAGCCGGCGCACGTCGGTGACTTCCGCGGCATGGATCCGCGGCACGTAGACCTCGTTCGGGGCAGCCGTCGCGGCGGCCGTCATGGAGGCGGTCGCGCCGGCGGTCACTGTGCGGGCCTGACCACTGCGCCGCCCTCGATCGCCTCGGCGATGCCGTCGACGTACCCCTCCTCGAGCGCCCACGGGAGGCTGAGGACGGACGGGCCGCTGGTGGCCATGCCCAACGTGGGGTCCTCGGTGACGTAGTAGCGGCCGTTCGCGATCGGATCCCACCGGGAGAACAACGGATGCTCGAGCGAGTACTGCGTGTCCTCGGCGGAATTCGACCACCCCACGAGCACGTCGGCAGCGATCGTGTCGAGCTCCTCCAGGCTCACGCCCACGTTGAACGTGTCCGCGTCCTGGCCCTCGCTCGCGGCGATGACCGCCGGCGAGTCGACCATGCCGAACTCGTGCAGGAGCGATACCCGCGGGTCGCCGGGGACGTACATCCCCATCTCGGTGCCGCCGTCGGCCGCGGAGAGGGCGACGCTGTAGACGAAGGTGGCGCCCTCAAGAGCGGGATGTTCCGCCGCGGCGTCCGCGAGGAGCTTCTCGGTCTCGGCGACGAGGGAGTCGCCCGCCTCGGTCTCGCCGAGTGCGGCAGCGACGATGCCGGTGAGATCCTGCCAGGTCCCCGAGCTCCAGGCTCCCTCCCGGTAGGCGACGGTCGGGGCGATCTCGGTGAGCCGCTCGTACTGCACCTCGGTGATGCCGGAGTGCGGAGCCAGGATGAGGTCCGGCATGAGGGAGAGGACCTGCTCGTAGTCCGGGCCCTCGACCTCCGAGAGGACGGTCGGCATCTCGGCCGAGAGCACGTCCTCGACCTGAGTGCGGAACCACGGGGTGAAGCCCTCCTCGTCCCCTCCCCAGCTGGTGCTCACACCGACCGGGGCGACCCCGAGCGCAGCGACGATGTCGTGGGTCATCCAGCCGATCGTGACCACTCGGGCGGGCCTGGCGGGGATCTCCGTCGCACCGTAGACGTGCTCGAGTGTCACGGGGAACGCGTCCGTGGGCTCCGCTCCACCGCCACTGCCACCGCCGACGGAGCCGGATACGCTCCCGTCGCTGCTCGTCGAGCAGGCTGCGAGCAGCGGCGCGGCGGCGAGGCCGAACAGGAAGGAGGAGCGGCGCATGGTGACCATGGAGCGACCTTTCGGAGAGGGCCTGACGAGGTGCCAGGATAGGTTAGGCAAACCTTATTCAACCTAAAGTGGTCCGTATGCCAGGACGGGACATCATGTGTCGCACAGCGGACATCGCCGCTCGCGGAGTGATGGCCTCGATCACATCGCCGATCGGGCTCGAGGCCGGGAGGCGGAGCAGTCAGCGGACGTCGACCCCTCGTTCCGGGAGGAATCGGTGGGGCGGACGGCCCATCATCCGGTGGAAGGCGGCGCTGAAGGCGCTCGCGGTCGCATAGCCGACGCGCCGGGCCACCACCCCGACAGGGATGCCCTCACCGAGCAGCTCGACCGCGGCGGACATCCGCGCGCACGAGCGCCACTCGGCGAAGGTCATCCCGGTCTCTGCCCGGAAGGCGCGCACCACCGTGCGCGCGCTCGCGGACGTCAGGTACGCCCAGTCCTCGAGCGACCGGTCATCGGCCGGATCGGACAGGATCGCTCGGGCGATGACCTCGATACGTGGATCCCGCGGCACCGGGAGGGCCAGGGAGACGTGGGGTTCGTCCGCGATCAGATCGAGGCACACGCGCTGGGCCCGCAGCCGCTGCTCCTTCGGCATGGCGAACTCCGCGAGATGGACGAGCAGCTCCCGAAGCGCCGCGTTCACGACGACCGACGCCACCTGGGTCGGGGCCTCGACCCAGGCTCCCGGATCCACGAACAGGACGACGAGCGCAGTGGTCGATGCACGGCTGGCCCCATGCGGCGTGCCCGCCGGGACGAACAGCCCCTGTCCCGGTGCGAGGCTGCGCTGGATCCCCGCGACCTCGAGATCCGAGGCGACTCCGCGAACGGCCCAGAACACGGCGTGCTCCTCGTGCACATGCGAGGCCTGGACGCAGGAGGCCTGGCCGTCGTCAGCAGACACATATCGCAAGAACCTCGTGGTCAGCATGTAGCCCTCGGGAACCGCCCCTCCGCCCTCGGGCCGACAGGGAGCCGCAGGGCCCGCAGGGCAGGTCGGGGGTGGCGCCAACAGATCTGTCATGGGGGGCTCCAGGGGCTGAGCCGCTCGCACGGAAGGGAGTGGGAGCCCTTCCATGGCGGGCGGGGTGCGACCGACGCGACAGCCGGGTGGTGAGGTGAGGTGAGGTGAGGTGAGGTGAGGTGAGGTGATCCTAAGTCACGCTTGTCCGCTGCGCGACACCTCTCGTCGCCTGCTCGGCGACGGCCGGACCTAGCGTCGACTGGGTGCAGAGCCTCCTCGACCATCCCCCGTCCCTGACCACCGGCAGCATGCTGCGAGTGGCCCTCGCCCGCGACGGGCGTGGCCGTCGGCTCGCCGCCTGCACGGCAGGACTCATGCTGCATCAGGCCTGCGAGGCAGCCGTGCCCATCCTCATCGGCGTGCTCATCGATCGTGCGGTGATGCCGCAGGACGCCGGGGCCCTCGTGCTCTGGCTCGCCGTCCTCGCCGCGGTCTTCGTCGTGCTCTCCCTCAGCTATCAGCGGGCCTCGCGCGGGATGATCGCGGTCTACGGGCACGGGGAGCACGATCTGCGCCAGCTGACCACGGCCCGGGTGCTGCATCATCGCCAGCACACGGCGCGCCCCGCCGGAGAGGTCCTCTCGATCACCACCAGCGACACCTACCGAGTCGCCGGGGTGGCCTGGAGCATCGCCGCCCAGGGCGCCACCGTCATGGCCCTGCTGACGAGCTCCGCGGCGCTGCTGGCCATCTCGATCCCGCTCGGACTCGGCGTGTTCGCCGGGGCGGCTCTGGTGCTGTGGGGGATGAACGCGCTTGCCCGTCCACTCGAGAAGCTGGGGATGCTCGAGCAGGCTTCGGCCGCCTCCGCGAGTGAGGTGGCCACAGATGCAATGGCGGGCCTGCGAGTGAGCCAGGGTCTCGGCGCGCAGCAGGAGGTGCTGCGCCGCTACCGGTCGGCCAGCACAGCCTCCCGGGACGGAGCCGTCACCGCCGCTCGGTCGCTGTTGTCCTACCAGGCGCTCAGCAGCGCGGTCTCGGTGCTGTACATGGCCGCGCTCACCCTGGCCGCCGGATGGATGGCGGTGACCGGGCGGATCACCCCGGGGCAGCTCGTGACGGTCGTGGGCCTCGCCCAGTTCCTGCAGGAATCCCTTGCCCACATCGGCACCTTCGGGGCGAACTGGTCGCATAAGCGCGCCTCCGCCCGACGCCTGCGATCCCTGATCGCCGAGGACTTCACCCTGCCCGGAAGGATCGCTGCCGCCCCGGAGCACACTGTGACGGCCGCGGTGCTCGAATGGAGACCGGGAACGCCGGGCTTACAGGGCTCGTCGGGCGCATCGGGCGTGTCGGGCGCCTCAGGACCGACGGACACGAGCACGGGCCCAGTGCTCTCCGTGCACCCGGGCCGCATGGTCGGCGTACAGGTCTCCTGCGCGGCGGAGGCCCGCGAGATCGCGGCCCGCCTCGCCTTCCGCATCACGCCGGGGCCCGGCGAGCTGCTCCTCGGAGGGGCCGACGCCCTTGCCCTCGGCCCCGCGGACTATCGGGCACGCGTCACCGCTCCCCCGCACGACGCCGCGGTGTTCACCGGCAGCCTGCGTGAGAACGTCGCGCCCGCGGGCGAGCAGATCGACCCCGCGGTGATGACCGCGACCGCCCTCGACGACGTCATCGACCATGTGGGATCACCCGAGGCCGCGGTCGGCGAGAGCGGCAGGCGGCTCTCCGGCGGTCAGCGCCAACGGCTCCTGCTGGCGAGGGCGCTGCACTGCGACGCCGAGGTCGTGGTGCTCGACGAACCCACGACCTCCTTGGATCCGCTCACCGCCCGGCGTGTGGCCGAAGGGCTGCGATCACTCGGCCGGACCCTGGTGGTGATCACGGGCGAGCCCCCGCTCCTCGCCGCTTGCGATCACGTGCTCGACGCCCGCACGATCGAGGGCCCGGCCGAGCTCGCGGAGGTCGCCCGATGAACAGCCCGCCGCTCGTCCCCGCTCCACTGCCCGTCTCCGCCCCGCTGCCCTCCGCCTTGCTGCCCGTCGCCGCCCCGCGCGCCACTGCCCGCGCGGTCGCTCGGCTGCTGTCCCGCCGCCGCGGGGCCCTGCTCGCCACGACGGTGCTGCTCCTGCTGGGTGCCGCCTCGGCCCTGCTCATCCCTCCAGCGCTGGGACGTACGGTCGACCTCGTGATCGAGGACCGCGGCCTCCTCCCCCTCTCCCTCGTATGTCTCGCGGTGCTCGTCGCGGGCCTCCTCGCGGCCGTGGCCTCCTGGTGGGGCGGGAGGCTGCTGGTGGCATGTCTGCAGGATGCTCTCGCCGAGCTTCGGGAAGAGGTGTTCGGGGCAGCCCTGAGCCTCGACGCGGGAACCGTCGAGGGCACCGGCAGCTCCGACGTCGTCTCGCGGGTGACCGGAGACGTCGAGGCGGTCACCGACGCCGTCTCCGGGGTGCTGCCGCGCGTGGTCGGCGCGCTCTTCACCATCGTCCTGACGGCAGTGGGCCTGGCCGCTCTCGACCCCTGGCTGGCCGTCGCAGCGCTGCTCGCCGTTCCGCTGCAGACGCTCTCGGCCCTCCGGTTCCTCCGACGGTCCCGCCCGCTGTATGTGCTCATGCGCCACCAGGAGGCGGGCAGGGGCCAAGCCCTCCTCGAGACCGTCGCGGGGGCCGGAACGGTGCGGGCCCATGATCGAGCGGAATCCCGTCTGCGCCTCATCGCGGATCGGAGTCTCGAGGCGGTGGCGACCCAGCTGCGGCAGGCGACAGCGCGCAACCACTTCTTCGCCGGGCTGAACACGGCAGAGTTCATCGGGCTCGCCGCGGTGCTGGCCACCGGGTACTGGCGTGTGGACTCCGGCATGATCACGGTGGGCGCCGTGACGGCCGCGGCCTTGTTCTTCCATCGGCTCTTCGGGCCCATCGGAGCACTGCTGACCAGCATCGATGATCTCCAGCGGGCGCAGGCAGGACTCGAACGCCTGATCGGAGTCCTGCAAGCCGTCCGCCCTCTGCCGGTCGGCCGGGAGATCACCGATGCCTCGGTGGAGATCGACGGGCTCGTGTTCTCCTATCCGGGACAGACCGGGACGCGTCGCGCCCTGGACGACGTGGATCTCCATCTCCCCGCCGGTTCCACGACGGTGCTGGTGGGTGCTTCGGGCTCCGGCAAGTCGTCCCTCGCACGGGTCGTCGCCGGCGCGCTCGTCCCCGACGTCGGCGGCGTGCGGATCGGTGGCGTCGAGGCTCGCTCCGCCCGCTCCGGGGCGCGGCCTGCCGTTCTGCTGGTCTCCCAGGAGGCACACCTGTTCACCGGTTCCGTCGCCGACAATCTGCGGCTCGTGAGGCCTGACGCCACGGAATCCGACCTGGTCGCGGCGCTCGAAGCCGTCGGGGCGCACTGGGCAGTGAGAGCGCAGGGCACCGGTGGACTCGCAAAGATGTCCGAGGTCGAGCTCGATGAGGCTCGCATTCAGCAGCTGGCCCTCGCGCGTGTCCTGCTCGCCGACCCGCCGGTGGTCGTGCTTGACGAGGCGACGGCGGAGGACGGCAGCGATGGTGCTCTCGATGGCGCCGTCGCCGCTGTCGTCGCCGGCCGCACGGCTCTCGTCGTCGCGCATCGTCTCGTCCATGCCGAGCACGCCGACCTCGTGGTGGTCATGGAGAACGGCCGGATCGTGGAGGCCGGTGGCCATGCGGAGCTGGTCGAAGGCAACGGGCCGTTCGCTCGGCTCTGGTCGGCCTGGCACGGTGACCGCGCGGTGGGCGTCATCGACAGCACGTCCTCAACGGAGAGCATCGCCAGATGCAGCTCCCGCTAGCGGTGACGGCGAATCAGGCCGGCGCCAGGGCCCTCCGCCCCGGCGCCGACTCGGCGACACGCTCCCCGGCGACCCAGACGGCGTGCGGGGCGCGGAGCACACCGGGATCCTCATAGGGGTCGGCGTCGACGAGGACCAGGTCAGCGCGCAGCCCGGTCGCGACACGGCCCCGATCCGTTCGCTGCAGCGCCGCCGCAGCGCCTGCC
This sequence comes from Brachybacterium tyrofermentans, assembly GCF_039526165.1. NCBI lineage: Bacteria > Bacillati > Actinomycetota > Actinomycetes > Micrococcales > Dermabacteraceae > Brachybacterium > Brachybacterium tyrofermentans. The sequence goes on along the minus strand of NZ_BAAAIR010000047.1, from coordinate 2,992 downwards.
GTGGCGCCGTGCAGGGCCTCGAGCGGAGAGAGCCCCGCCTGCTGGAGTAGCTCGATCTCGTCGTGGAGGGACGCTCCGTGCGAAACAGGGGCGAACGCGGTCTCGTTCGCGTCGGTCCCCACGATGATCGGCACGCCGGCCTCGTGCAGGGCGCGGACGCACTCGAGCGCATTACCCAGCGCCGCCACGGCGCGGTCCGGGAACAGGGCTCGGGCCATCGCGCGCATCATGGTCAGCGTCGGCGAGGCGACGGTGCCCTGCGCGAGCATCCGCACGATCGTGGCCTCGCTCAGCATCCCCTCGAGCGGGACATGGGTCAGGATGTCCACGTCCGCCGCGAGACCGCGATCGAACGCACCGGGGGTGACCACGTGGGCCACGCACAGCAGGCCGCGATCGTGAGCACCGGAGACCAGCGCGGCGAGGGTGGGGACGTCCAGCGCGGGCACGTCGGTCACCGCGGGGTCCTCGATGATGATCTTGAGCAGATCGGCGCCGTGCTCGACGCGCCGGTCCAAATACCTCGCGGCATCCTCGGGGTCGCTCACCCCGCTCTCGGCAGGGAAGCCCATGGCAGAGATCTGGGTGCTGCCGGGAGCCGAAGCCGGGGAGCCTGCGCTGAGGATCGACGGGATCCCCGTCTCCGCGCGGAAGCCGTCGATGAGCTCGTCCGGGTGGGTGCCGAGGTCGACGACCGTGGTCAGGCCTGCCCGGGCAGCGTTCACCAGGCCCTCTCTCGTGCCGAGGTGGACGTGGGTGTCGATCAGGCCCGGCACCAGGTACAGGCCGGCTCCGTCGATCACCTCTCCGCCGTCCCCGTCGATCACCGCGCCGCCGTCACCGTCCTGCGAGTTCAGGGTCGCGGCCGGGCGGATTGCGGTGATGGCCTCGTCGAACTCCACGTCGACCGCGGTGCCGTCGGGTGCCGTCCCGGACAGTGGCAGGTATACGTTGCGCAGGGTCGTCATGCCGCGAGACTACCCAGCGCGGCCTGCCGCAGGGCCTGCCGTCGCACAGCTCGCCTTGCATGATCCCGGTCAACCCCGGAGACTCGCAGTTCAGTCCTGTCGGTACCGTCCCGCCGCTCCGACGGTGTGCGGGCACGCTGTACGCAGTCCCGAATCACGCAACTCAGAATCACGCAATTCAGAATCACGCAATTCAGCAGCATCGAGTGGAGCGAGGTCGCCCATGTCCCAGCAGGTCCAGCAGGTCCAGCAGGTCCAGCAGGTCGAGCAGGTCCAGCGCACCGTCCAGGCGCGCGACAAGTCCTTCCCCGTGGGCCTCGTCGGCCGCGAGATCACCGCATTGGAGGTGCCGCTCGCGGAGTTCTCCACTCCCCTGCTGGTGCTCGACGAGCGGGCGATCGCCCACAACCTGCAGGTGATGGCGGCGTGGACCGGCGAGCGCGGGCTCGAGCTGATGCCGCACGGAAAGACGACGATGGCACCGGTGCTGTGGCGCCGGCAGCTCGACGCAGGATGCACCGGGATCACGGTCGCCACGGGCTGGCAGGCGGATGTCGCCCTGCGCGCCGGCATCGCCACCGTGCAGATCGCGAACACGTGCACCGACCCCGCCCTTCTGCGCCGTCTCTCCTCGCACCTGGCTGAGCATCCCGAGCAGGAGCTCGTGTGCTGGGCCGATTCGCTCGCCACGATCGATCTGCTCGAGCGCGAGCTGCCGGCCGGGTCCCGGCTGGGTGTGCTCGTCGAGCTCGGGGCCGACGGGGGCCGCACGGGCGCCCGCACCGAGGACGAGGCCCTGGCGATCGCCGAGCGGGTGGCCGCCTCGGGCGCGCTCACGCTGTACGGGGCGTCGGGCTATGAAGGGGCTCTCGCCCACGACCGCTCCGAGGAGTCGCTGGCCGTTGTCGGCGCGTACTGCGAGCGGCTGGCCGCGCTGGTGGAGCGCCTGCGCCCGCTGATCGACGGCACCCCGTGGGTCACCGCCGGCGGCAGCGCCTACTTCGACCTGGTGGCCGATGCCTTCGCGCCGCTGAGCGACGTGCGCGCGATCCTCCGCTCGGGTGCGTACATCGTCCATGACTCCGGCTTCTACCGGGGCATCTCCCCGTTGGACACGATCCGGGACGTCGCCGAGGAGCAGGCTCTACTGCCGGGGATGTTCGCGTACGCCCGCGTGGTCTCCCGCCCCGAGCCCGGCCTCGCCCTGCTCGACGCCGGCAAGCGCGACGTGCCCTTCGACGAGGGCCTGCCCACGGCGCTCACCTACTCCCCGACGCTGGGCGGCGAGCAGCAGCCGCTCGAGGCCGAGGTCACGGCACTGAACGACCAGCACACCTTCCTCCGCTTCCCGGGCGACTCCCCCCTCGCCGTGGGCGATGTGGTGCGACTGGGGCTCTCCCACCCGTGCACGGCCTTCGACAAGTGGCGCCTGATCCCGATCCTCGACCCCGAGACCGGCATCGTCGGCGAGGCCGTCGAGACGTTCTTCTGAGCAGCGAGCGGCTGAGCATCCGAGCGTCTGAGCGGCTGAGCGTCCCGAGCTTCCGAGCTTCCGAGCTTCCGAGCTTCCGAGCTTCCGAGCTTCCGAGCTTCCGAGCAGGGGACGTCCGAGCAGGGAGCACCCGAGCAAGGAGCACCCGACAGCGGGTTACCCGGAGGTATCAAGCAACACGTGTCGTTGAGCGGCCTCTCACCGACACACCACGCATGCTGGGCACGCCAGCAGGCCCCGCGCGCCGGCCCTGCACGTAGCCAGGCGCGCGGCCCCGGAGCACGAGGTCTGACGCGTCGAATACCGGCGGCGATACCGACGCGTGAGGCCACATGGAATGACTGCAGGGAGCGTTCGACGGAGGGTTACCCGGAGGTATCCAGCAGCACGTGTCGTTGAGCGGCGCCTCACCGACACACCACGCATGCTGGAAAGGACAGCCACCCCGCTCTGAATCGGCCCAGGTTTGATGCCGTTGCTGTTTGAGTCCGAGAGGATGGACAGCATGCCGAAGAAGATCGATCCCCAGCTG